>JAUSPJ010000061.1 GCA_030655795.1 Fidelibacterota bacterium
CCCGGTTTTTCCGGCAGCCGGCCTGATACAATTGATTTGGCGATATTGAGCGTGCTGATCTCAGTGCTGCCGGGACTGATTAAATCCACACCCATTCCCGCAACGGTTCCCTGAGCTCTGGTTTCACCGTTTTCATCGGGAATATCCAGCAAACCGCCGAACTGGATACGTTTGACCCAGGTCATTTCCGGATATTTTGCTTTGAGATCATGTATTATTCCATTGACGCCGGTCAATGCCAGATCATTGGGTACCTGATCGGCATTTTCGGCATAAGCCCGGCTCATTATTTTCACATGGCCGTTGGCAAAGCGGGCATTCGTGTCCAGCATATCCGTAAGCATACCGCCCATATAGGCCTGCATGAACACATTGATAAACACACCAATTGAAACGATAATAAAAGGGAACAAGCTGCGATGATGATCACGCAACAGACCATTAATAATAAACCTGATCATTGTATTTTCCCCCTGATAGCATCTGTCGGATTCATTTTTGAAATGCGGCGGGCCGGTATATAGCTCACAATCGTAGTGGTAATCAACACAATCAAGGTTGATCCCACCACCAGGCCAAGTGAGTAGGCCGGATAAATGGTTTCAGCGATCGCCAACCCGAAATCATCGGTGCCGGCGGGCATTGTCCAGCCCACCGATGCCTGGTAGGCCAATAACGGAATTCCATAGATCGCCGCCAATATGGCAGCCAATATGGAATGCATGGCGCCTTCCACCGTAAACAATGTAACGACCTGACCCTGGGTCATTCCCAGCGCGATATGAGTGCCGATCTCTTTTTGACGACGGAAGATCGACAGCACCTGAGTATCAAAAATGGCCAGCATCGCCAGCGACATAAGAATGACGAAATAGACAGATCCGCCGATTGATTTGACCTCAATCATTTCCCTAATTTCGGTGAGCAGGAAATAATGGTTCTTGAATTCCCAATCCGGAATCGGACCGATAAAGCCGGCTTCCTTTGAGCTGGTCAATATCGTGGCTTCATTGGGCATTTGAACCATTTTCTGGTGTTTTTCCAGCGGTATCCATACAACTCCCAGATCTACTGGTGGTACATCCGTTTTGAATATATGGACAATCTTAACTTCATCGGCATCAAAGGTACCATTGACATCCCGCCAGCGAATCGTCACATAATCACCGACTGTCAGTTTGTTATTGCGAGCTGTACGTTCTCCAATGATGGCTGGTATTTCGTCGTTTTCGCTGACCAGGTAGGCTGTCGGTAATTCAAGAATTTTCTGGTCCGGATTGACACCTCTGAGTGAAATACTCTGAATGCGCCCTTCCGGATACATCGTAGCCTGGCTGATTAGCATCGGGGTCAATTTCTCCTGCTTTATTGCGTCCAAAACCGCATCGGACATTGGTGCATGACTGTCATCAATCGAAAAGGGATCATAGGGATCGTAATTCTCCTGCCAGTATTGACCGCCGCCGATCTGCCAGTCTATAGTGTCCCGGCGGGCCTGCAGGTCCCAGCCGTTTATAACGCCTTTGAACCAAATGATTACCACAAAGGACAGCGAGAGCACAAAAACATTGAGCCATGTTCGCAACCGGGCGCCCATTAAATTTCGATAAGCTAATTTAAAAGCTAGCATAATACCCTCCCCGGTTATTGTTTGTCGATCAATTCGTCATTGACTACCCGACCGTCATCCAGGCTGATCTTGCGGTGCAGGTACTGAATGACTTTATCGTCGTGAGTGGCAAATATAAACGTCGTTTTCAATTCCTGATTCAATTTTTCCATCGTCTGCAGGATATTATGTGAATTCTTGGCATCGAGATTAGCCGTTGGTTCATCAGCCAGAACGATCCTGGGTGATTTGACCATCGCCCGGGCAATCGATACGCGCTGACATTCGCCGCCGGACAGCTGCGCCGGGCGGGATTTGCGCTTGTCCTGTAAGCCAACCCAATCCAGAGCCTGATCCACCAAGTTGTGCCGTTCATCCTTTGCCATTTTCAATAGTAGCAAGGGTAATTCGACATTCTCAAAAACATTGTACACCGGCAGCAGATTGTAGGTCTGGAAAATGAATCCCAGGTGATGGTTCCGTAGATTGGCCGACTGACGGGTTGAAAGCGAACCAATCGATTGACCCAGCACATTGGCTTCCCCACCAGTGGGTACATCCAGTGAACCAATGATATTCAGCAGGGTCGTTTTCCCGGAACCGCTGGGTCCTACCAGACCGGCAAATTCTCCTTTACCGATTGTCAGGTTAATGTCGTTCAATGCCCGAAAGTAGCCTCGCCCGACCGGATAATCCTTGACCAGATTTTGAATCGTGATTAATTGACCGTTTTTCATCATTCTCACCCTCTTTTTATTAATGAATTATTGATTTTCTTTACCGCAAAGACGCGAAGTTTTACGCAAGGAGCGCTAAGTGTATTTATTCTATCTTCATCCATTTATATTTATTTCCTATTTGCGATCTTAGCGTATTCTCTGCGTCCTTGGCGGTTAAATTTTCTCACAAATGATTCACAACCCTTCTTATTCCATTCTTGATGAGTGCAACATTGAAATTTATTAATAACCCCAACTTACAACCAGATAACTTTAAATACGTCAATATCTGAGCCATATGGACATCGTTTAACGCTTCAACCGCTTTGATCTCAATGATTACCTTGTGGTCGACTAAAAGATCGACTCTGTAACCAATATCTAATTTTACTTCTTCATAGATCAAAGGAAGCGGCTTCTGCTTTTCAACCGTTAATCCTTCTTTCTTTAATTCATAAAACAAACATTCCTCATATGCGGATTCCAGTAGACCAGGCCCTAGAGACTTGTGAACTCTTAATGCACAATTAACTACTGTTTTTGATATTTCATTTTCTGTCAACATTGATTCTTCCTTTACCGCAGAGACGCTAAGGTTGGCGCTAAGTTCGCTAAGGTTTCTTTTGCCTGAATTGTTCTATCGTCATTTCTCCCCTGCGTCCTTTGCGCTTTCTCAGCGGTCTTGGCGGTTTATTTTTTCTCTCTAATGATTGTAAATAAGCATCAGCTGGGCGCCATATCCACCGCTCACAGTATTTATTATAGAAAATTGCGTGTCCGGAAAATGAAAGAGCGCCAGGTTAATGACAATTTTATCATAAGCGCGCTGCCAGCTGGCATATTGGATAAAATCATCGGTTTCCCAGGAATAAAACGCCATCAGCGATAGATTGTCAAACATTCCCAGCGGGTAGTTTAGCATGCACGCTGAGAGTTGGGCGTCTTGCTCGGAGCTCATCAATTCGTTGCCCAGCTGGTTTATCATATGTTCCGCAAGCACATAAAGCCCGTTTCCAATGCCAAAGGTATAATCCGTGCCCAGTGTCAGCATTTTTGTATAGCGGTGAAAGCCTGAGGAAAAATGATCCGCCACAACCGCCTCAAACCAGGCGCCTACCACCACATCCCAGCGCCCATCTAAGGCAAGGCGGGTTTCTTTTCTCGTAATATCATTATCGCTGTATTCATCAAAACGCACTGGAGGACAAAGGTTCCTGTGATGAGCAGTAACGGCAAACTCTCCCATGGGCACCGGCAGCTGTACCCGTCCGCCGAATTCCGGTTTGCTTTCATCACTACCGTAGGTTTCCAGGCCTTTCGGCTCAGCATTACCATATAGTCCCCAGAGCCAGAGATTGGCATTATTCAGAAAGCCGTAACGGTAGCGTAAGCCCCACACTCCTTCAGCAAAATTCAACGGGTCTGTGGGATTCTGGCGATCAAACCACATCAGCGAGCGCAGCAATTGGGCCGGACCGAAATTGATTTTCTGTAAACCAAGCTGGGTTTCCGATTGCTGAGTTGCATATCTGAGATTAAACCGATAGGGGCGAAAATCATCACTCGCTACTCCGGCTTCCTTATTTATATATCCATAAACAGATGCTTCAAAATCGACCAAACTTGCCGGAGATATCTGTTTTGAAATTTGCAAATTTGGAATGTACTGGACTCCCATTCCGCCATACCACACATTATTACTGTTCCAGCCGCTTCCCCGCAGAGATAATTGACCCTTGAAATCCTTTTCCGCTGCTGTCAGCAGTGACATTAAAATTATCGGAATTATTATCTGTTGAATCTTCAATTTTTATTCTCATCCGGAGCTGGCATCAGACCATAGTAAAGAAAATTGTTTACTTCCAGTGCGAATTCAGTATAATCGGAGTATATCGAAGCCAGCTGTTCGTTTTTGGCTAATTCCATTAGCTGTTGAACAACGGCCAGGAAAAATTCCGGGCGTATACTCCGACGAACCTCGCCCTTTTCCTGGGCACGGTGGATCATATCCATGAACTTCATCATCACTTGTCCGAATATCTGGTTGTAAAAACTAAGTAATTCCGGAACCATTTCAAGATAGTCCCGAATATATTCCGTACCCATTTGAGAAGTGGCCTCTTCTTTCATTTTCAGCAGTACTTTTACTTTTTCTGTAAAAGGAATATCTCTTTGATCCAACTCGTCCATTTTTTCCATGCTGTCATCAATCAACTGTTTCCACATATATTTCACCAACTCAATTTTGTTGGGAAAATATTTATAAAATGTCATCTTACTGGCGCCGGCCTCCTGGCAGAGTTCTTCAACTGTTACCTTTTTGATGCCGAATTTTTGAAACAGACTTTCGGCGGCCGCGATAATCTGGATTTTCTTTTTGGGTTCTTTTTTCATTTTCCTTTTTCTTTTTCACCTTACGTTTTATCGCTTATCAGACATATTACGTATATATTCTACGACATCGTAAACTCAATGTCAAGAGAATACTTACGATTTTATCAATAATTACGATTATCGTATATATTGCATCACATCGTCAACTAAATATGTTTACTGTTTTTAATTTCATGGATTGTGGCGTAAATTAATATCAACAATATCAATGTATGTGTGAAAAAAGCAATCCAAACCATCGCCATATTTTTCCTCTGTTTTTTTATCCTGCTGATGATCGCCGGTTTCTCCCTCTGTTCAAAAGCGGGAGAGAGCTGGATTCGCCGGATTGCAGAAAAGCATCTAACACAACTTCTGGAGGTGCCAGTCAACATTGGTATTCTGGAAACCAATCTTTTCAGCCGCCTGCAGATTGAAGATTTTCGGATTTATCAATCAGTTGATCAGCCAATCCTGTACCTGAAAAAAGCCGGTATCAATTATAACGTTTTCAAACTCCTGCAAAAATCACTGGATATTAAAAGCCTCAACCTGGACAGTCTGACTCTTTTTATCGAGAGAGACAGCAGCGGTCGCTTTGTTTTTGATTATCTGAACCGCCTTCTCGAACCAGACACTATCGCATCCCGCTTCACTGTTTCGCTGCAGCAATTCCACATTGAACGGTCACTATTCCAATTTAACGATCTTTCGATTCCCTTGAATGGCGCTCTCGCCCAGACATCAATTCAGGTCCGGCAAACCGCTGATTCCACTTATCAACTTCAACTACATGCCGGTCGGTCGGACATTACCATCAAACAAATACCTGTCGTTTTCAGTGATGTTCAGGTTGATGCCGATCTTAAAAATGGGAACATTACTCGAGCGGAATTTCGTACGGTCTCAGCGGAATTAACCCTTTCCGGTACGCTGACAACAACGCTACCGGAATTGGAAGCATCGCTCAGAATTCAGGGAAATCCACAAACATCACTGAAAACCTCGTTGCCTGAGCTGTATTTGACGTTATCACCATTTGACGGCGAAATTGATGTAAACATCAATGCCAGAGGCAAATTACCGGCACCGGATATTGAGCTTCAAGCAATTATTCCACAATTGACTATTTCAGGAACCGAATTCAAAGACGGTCATTTTGACGCTTCCTATTATTCGGATTCACTGATTGTCCGGCAACTCACCGCTAAAACAGATGGCGGCAGTATCACAGCGAACGCTTTCATCGTTAACGACAGCCTGTGGCAGCACTCGGCAACATTGTCGATCTTTAATCTGAATCTTCAGCAGATATGGGCAACAATATTTCAGAACCCGATCCTTCAAAGCGGCCTGTTTAACGCATCTATTACCACGAAAGGCGCTTTAAAAAACATCGCTTTAATTTCCTCGTCCGGTAATATCAGCCTGAGCAATTTGATAATGCTAGATAAACCTGTTCCGGACATCACTGCATCCGTTCAGCTTCAGGATGGCCAACTCAGCACCGAACTTCAAAACAATTTGACCCGGGGAACGATTACCGCCGATTTGTCAAACGAGCAGGTAAATGCCCGTTATTCATTTAATATTCACGAAATCGAACCGCTGGCACAACTGGCAAACATTACTGATATTTCCGGCCAGTTGACTCTCAACGGATCCATTATTGGTACATACAAAAATCCGGAAATTATCGCTTCAATTTCCGTTTCCAATCTAAATTATCAGCATTTTCCAGTCGATGAATTGGTAGCTGACTTGTCGTATTTCGATAAAAAAATAACGATTAACAGCAGTCAGTTCCGCGGTGAACTGCCCCGGATACAATCTGCCACCGCGCCATTTGGCCTCGATCAATTGCAGGGAGCGTATACATATCACGGTCGCCTGCAAGGCCCTGTTCCGACGCTTCGGGGTATGCTTGAGGTCGAAATGATCC
>JAUSPJ010000086.1 GCA_030655795.1 Fidelibacterota bacterium
GTGTTGGGTCAGGTGATGCTGGACATCAATAAACTGGCCAGTGATCTGGTTTTATTTACATTGCCCTCCCTGGCCTATTTCATTCTGCCTGAAGAGTTTCTGACCGGGTCTTCAATTATGCCGCAGAAAAAAAATCCCGACGTATTGGAACTGCTGCGTGGGAAATATCATGAAATTTTTGCCTATGAAATCCAGGTGAGAAATACATCCGTCAACCTGATTTCCGGGTATCATCGGGATATACAACTGACCAAAGAAGCCGTTATCCGCGGGTTTTTAACAGTACTGGATTCTATTCACGTTACCGGCCTGATTTTTCAAAACTTGAAGGTTATCGAAGAGAATTGTGAAGTTGCCATGACCGATGAACTCTATGCCGCTGAAAAAGCCTATCAGCTGGTTCGGCAGGGAATTCCGTTCCGCGATGCTTACCGTGAAATCGGCAAACAGTATGAATCGTCGAAAGTACTTTACTATGAATAAAATCAGAGTTTCGGTTGTAGGCGCTTTCGGTTACACCGGGTTTGAGCTGGTCAAGATTTTTCTGAGACATCCCCAGGTGGAAATTACGAATCTGGCAGTTCGCTCGGACGTTGGAAAGTCATTTTCCGAACTGTTTCCGGCCCTGAAAGGACGCTGTGATCTGAAATGCTCGGCAATTGACGTAAGTAAAATTGCCGATGAAAGCGATGTCGTCTTCTTCGGATTACCACATAAAACCAGTATGGAAATCATTCCGGAATTTCTGGATTCCGGCAAAAAAATCATCGATCTCAGCGCCGACTACCGTTTGGATAATGAAGAGATTTATAAGCAAGCTTACGGCATTAATCATTCAGATAAAGGACACCTGTCCGAATTTGTATACGGTCTGCCCGAATTTAACCGGGAGAAAATTCGTTTGACGAATACCGTGGCAAATCCGGGCTGTTTCCCAACCGGAATTGAATTAGCGCTTATGCCGGCGCTGCAATCCGGATCGATCAAAACCGATTCGATCCTGGTGGACAGCAAGACCGGCATATCCGGCGGAGGAAAGACGCCCAAACCGGCGTTCCACTTCCCGGAGAGTAATGAGAATGTAGCGGCCTATAAAGTCGCATCCCATCAGCATGAACCGGAAATCGAACAGGAACTCAGTAAAATGGCCGGCAACGCGGTTGATCTTGTTTTTGTACCTCATCTCGTCCCGATGACGCGGGGAATTTATAACACGATCTATACCGAATTGACCGGACCTTTGACCGTTGGTGATTTACAGGACCTTTATCAAAAACGGTATCAAAATGAACCTTTTGTGCGGGTCATGGAAAATGGTAAAGTTCCCGAAATTAAGCATGTTGCATATACTAATTATTGTGATATCGGCATGGTAATTTCCGGACACCGGCTGATCCTGATGAGTGCGATCGATAATCTGATCAAAGGCGCTTCCGGTCAGGCGGTTCAGAATATGAATGTGATGATGGGATTGGATGAAACATTAGGACTTCTATAACGGAGAAATCATGAAATATATTAAAAATCCTAAAATCACAGATCCGAAAGGATACACCGCCGCCGCCATGCGGGCGGGGTTCAAACGAAAACGTAAAGATTTATGCATTATAAAAAGTGACGTACCGGCAAAGAGCTCGGTGAAATTCACGAAAAATATGGTCAAAGCCGCACCGTTGCAAGTGGCAATGGAATCATTGAAAAAATCCGGCAATATGCTGCAGGCATTGATCATTAATTCCGGGAACGCCAATGCCGGAACCGGTAAGCAGGGCTTGAAAGATACTCTCGATTCGATTCAGATGCTCTCGGAGAGGATTAATATCCCTGGGGATTTGATTCTGGCGTCCAGTACCGGCGTGATCGGAGAATTACTGGATATGGAGAAAATGACTGCCGGTATCAAAGCGCTTTCACAACAGTTATCGAAAGAAGGGGGAAGCGGTTGTGCCGAAGCGATTTTGACGACCGATACGGTTGAGAAGAGTTTCGGTGTAAAGATCGATATTCAGGGCGTCGAAGTTAGCATTTGCGGCATTACCAAAGGCTCCGGTATGATTCAGCCGAACATGGCGACGATGCTGGCCTTTGTGACGACCGACGCGGAAATCGACCATGAGTTACTTGATAAAATATTCACTGAATGCGTCGAAAAAACCTTTAATATGATTACCGTGGACGGACACACCAGTACCAATGATACGGCGTTGATAATGGCAAATGGGCTGGCCGGCAATCCGATTATTCAGCCCGGAACCCAGGAAGCATTATTGTTTCATGACGCTTTAATGACATTATCGCTGGAAATGGCCAAGTCCGTCGTCAGAGATGGTGAAGGTGCGACTAAGTTCGTTTCCATTAATGTCGGTAAGGTCGATACTTTTGAAAATGCAAAGAAAATGGCTTTTGGTATCGCCAATTCGGCGCTGGTAAAGACGGCAATCTTCGGACAGGATCCCAACTGGGGCCGGATTTTATCGGCTGCCGGGATGGTGGATGTGGTATTCGATCCCGATAAAGCCGATCTCCGGATCAACGGTGTTTATATATATCAAAACGGTAGTCCGGTTATATTAGAAAAGGCCGTAATGAAGCAACTGATGACGCCGGCTGAACTGGATATAGTTCTGAATGTTTACACGGGGGAGGAATCCGCCCTGGTTTATACTTCGGATTTATCTTACGAGTATGTCAAGATCAACGCTGAATATCATACATAAGGAATCCTGCGGATATGCGTGAATATATTGGAAAAGCGGATGTCCTGATCGAAGCCTTGCCCTATATCAAGGCCTTTCAGGGCAAAAAAATAGTCATCAAGTTCGGCGGCAGTATCATGACCGATGAAAC
>JAUSPJ010000093.1 GCA_030655795.1 Fidelibacterota bacterium
TCTGGTAAAGAGTGCGAACCTGCTATTCGCCGGTGAATCTTTCTGTTTTTGCACTTAAATATACTAAAAAGATCAATAAGCGGAACAAAAATTTCTTTGTTTGGTAATTGACACGGTCAGCCTGGATTTTCTCTAAGAAGTTTAAAGCTTTTTATTTTTCTTCCGGATGGCCGGCGGGTTTACCGGTTTTTACCCTGGGAGAAAAATATCAAACTTGTCCCAAGCTATACCCACAAAGATGTTGCTATTTTTGAATACCTGAAAATGTTGCACAAACGCGGCGAGAACATCGATGATTACCAGAGCATCTGGTATTACTATTAGCCAATAGTATAATGCCTGTCAAAGACGCCTGCCAGCAATTCCTTGAATATTGCAGTAAAATATGATAACTTTCGGGCCGTTATGATTGTCAGTTGAATATTATCTCGAAGAGATGTCTTCGACAAAAAAAAGAGGTATTTATGTCTAAATATGTTTATACGTTTGGTGCAGGCAAGGCCGAGGGAAAAGCCTCCGACAAGAATTTGTTGGGCGGCAAGGGCGCCAATCTTGCCGAAATGAACCTGATTGGCGTACCGGTTCCCGCCGGTTTTACCATTACCACCGATGTGTGTACAATTTATACCAGTGGAGGCAAAGACAAGACTGTTGCGCTGATAAGGGAACAGGTCGAAGCCGGTGTAAAACACATAGAAGATATCATGGAAGCGAAGTTCGGTGATCGTGATAATCCGCTGCTGGTTTCGGTCCGCTCCGGGGCCCGGGCATCGATTCCCGGAATGATGGATACGGTTTTGAACCTTGGATTAAATGACGATGCCGTCGCCGGTCTGGCGTCTCACCAGAGACTCCGGATGGAGAAAAAGTCCGGTAATGAGCGTTTTGCCTGGGACTCCTACCGTCGTTTTATACAGATGTACGGAGATGTGGTTCTCGGTATGAAACCGGAAAGCAAAGAGGATATCGATCCTTTTGAAGAAATTATCGAAGGTATCAAAGTGAGCAAAGGCGTTGAAAATGACACAGAGCTGACGGTTGACGATCTTAAAGATATGGTTTCCAGTTTTAAAGCGGCTGTTAAAAAGGTGACCGGACATGATTTCCCGACCAATCCGTGGGACCAGCTCTGGGGCGCTGTGGCGGCTGTGTTTGGTTCCTGGAATAACGAACGCGCAATCGTATATCGTCGGATGGAAGGTATTCCTGTAGAATGGGGAACGGCTGTGAATGTTCAGGCGATGGTCTACGGTAATATGGGCGATAATTCCGCAACCGGCGTGGCTTTTACCAGGGACGCCGGAACCGGCGAAAATATTTTCAATGGCGAGTATCTGATTAATGCTCAGGGCGAAGATGTGGTGGCCGGAATTCGGACACCCCAGCAGATTACTCTGGAAGGCTCCCGGCGCTGGGCAAAACTGGCAACTGTCAGCGAAGAAGAACGCAAAGCAAAATATCCATCGCTGGAAGAAGCGATGCCGGTGGTTTACAAGCAACTAAGCGATGTTGAAACCAAGCTGGAAAATCATTATAAGGATATGCAGGACCTGGAATTTACCATCCAGGACGGACGGCTCTGGCTGCTCCAGACCCGGAATGGAAAACGGACCGGCGCCGCGATGGTGAATATTGCCATTGAAATGCTCGAAGAGGGTATGATCGATGAGAAATTAGCCGTGATGCGCGTGGAGCCCAATAGACTGGACGAGCTTTTACATCCGGTTTTCAACACCGATGCTCTGGCAAGTGCAAAAGTTATTGCCAAAGGATTACCGGCCTCACCGGGTGCGGCAACGGGAAAAATCGTTTTCTTTGCCGATGAAGCCCAGGAATGGGCCGCCCGGGGCGAAAAGGTAATTCTGGTCCGGATCGAAACATCTCCCGAAGATCTGGCCGGTATGGATGCCGCAAAAGGTATTTTGACTGCCCGCGGCGGTATGACGTCTCATGCAGCCGTTGTGGCCCGCGGTATGGGGAAATGTTGTATCTCCGGCGCCGGGTCAATAAAAATTGATTACAAAGCCCGCACGATGAAATCTGACGGAGTTACTTACAAAGAAGGCGACTGGATTTCGCTAAACGGTTCTACCGGCGAAGTGATGGAAGGAAAAGTTGAGACAAAAGATCCGGAACTCAGTGGTAATTTTGGCAAATTGATGGTTCTCTGTGATAAATATACCCGTATGCTTGTCCGCACTAATGCCGACACGCCCAAAGATTCCAAAGTAGCCCGTGACTTTGGCGCAAAGGGAATTGGTCTGACCCGCACGGAACATATGTTTTTCGAAGGCGATCGGATCAAAGCCGTGCGTGAAATGATTCTGGCGGAAGATGAGGCCGGTCGTCGCAAGGCGCTGGCAAAACTGCTGCCGATGCAGCGTGGTGATTTTGAAGGAATTTTCGAAGCCATGGACGGCTTGCCGGTAACTATTCGTCTGCTGGATCCGCCGCTGCATGAATTTGTACCTCACGAAGAAGCCAATCAAAAGGAGATGGCCGAAGAGATGGGCATTTCTGTTGAAGAAGTAAAAAATAAGGTTGAATCCCTGGCAGAATTCAATCCTATGCTGGGTCATCGCGGCTGCCGCCTGGGGAACACCTATCCAGAAATTACCGAGATGCAGGCCCGCGGCATTATCGAAGCGGCATTGAACAGTAAAGCACGGGGGATTGATGCCAAGCCGGAAATTATGGTTCCGCTGATTGGCACGGTAAAGGAATATAAAATGCAGGCAGATATTATCCGTGCTACCGCTGAAAAGGTGTTTGCAGAAAAGGGTAACCGGATTGACTTCCTGGTTGGTACGATGATTGAAATTCCACGGGCAGCCCTGACGGCCGATGAAGTGGCAAAAGAGGCCGAATTCTTTTCTTTCGGGACCAACGATCTGACCCAGATGACCTTTGGGTATTCCCGTGACGATGCCGGAAAATTCCTGCCGATTTATATCGAAAAAGGTTTGCTGGAAGTTGATCCGTTCCAGGTACTGGATCAGATTGGTGTTGGTCAGTTGGTGGAAATGGGTATAAAAAAAGGCCGCAGCACCCGTCCGAACCTGAAAGTCGGTATCTGCGGCGAGCATGGCGGAGAACCCAGCTCCGTTAAATTCTGCCATAAGGTAGGCATGAATTACGTATCCTGTTCTCCCTATCGTGTACCGATTGCCCGCCTGGCGGCTGCTCAGGCTGCAATTGAAGAAGCGTAATCAGGTAATTAAAAAAGTTTAAAAAGAGGTCGGATTACACTCGTTCCGGGGCTCCCCGCCCGGCGGCTGCCGGGTGCTCCGGAATGAGACTATCTTTATCGGTTGCAGAGCAGTCCGTAGGACTTCTGCGGAGGAGCCCTGCAACCAGAACAAAACATTAACCATCCGGCAGCTGCCGGATGGGTTAATGTCTATGCCGAAGGCATGCCTATGGCATAATTTCGCTTCGGAGTTGTATAAACGGGGCTTGTTAATCAGGGTACATTTTTCTTTGCGACAAATTCCGGATAATGCTGCCTCATGCAATCCGGACAGATACCGTGACTGAAAACGGCGTCAGTGTGTTCGGTAATATACTTTTCCACCTGGTTCCAGTAACCACTGTCATCGCGGATTTTTTTACAGTGGGAACAGATCGGAATCAGGCCGCTCAGTTTTTTGAGTTTATTATACGCTTCCTGGAGTTCATTCAACAAGTTTTCTTTTTCGAGAATTGATTTATGGTATAATATAGCCTCCGTTACCGGGGATACAATCTGCAGAAGACGTTGGATTTCTGAATCGACAAAGGCAGTTTTTCGGGATACGTCCAATACACCCAGCGCTGAATCTCCAAAAACAAGAGGGAAAATCACAACATGGTTAATACCAATTACTTTTTGGATTTTTGGGGCATATTTCCGTAATATTTTACTGTCAGTGAACTCATATATGAGCTTATTGATATTATTAGTGCCGTTTATTGTAAGCGGCGTGCCGGATCTGAGGGCTTTGAAATAATAACTGTCGGGGCTGCGCTTAATCGCCACTTCTGGTATTTTTACAGCTAAAAGTCTTTCAATCATATCGCTGATTTTTGACGGAAACGTATTGGATTGCATCTCCAGAGTGTTATTATCCTGACTTAGCAGGTAGACGGCGACGCCGTGACTGTTAAAAATATGACCGACAGAGCGGGATAGAAGAGAAAGAATATCAGCGAGCGGCTTTTGTTGAATGACTGCGGTATTTAAGTCGTTTATCAGGGTCAGATCATCACATTGCTGCATCAGGTTATGAGCGTTTGGCGTTGGCCGGTCTAATGCTTGCCGCAATATTTGAATTTCGGCAAGCAGTTCTACTTTTGATTTATGACTATAATTTTCCATCAGCCGGTCACTGTTTACCCGGATAAAACAGACATACAAAACCGATCAAAATTGAAAACATGTTAAATTATCTGCTATCACTACTTTTGCTAAATTATGTATTGAAAGTGCGAAATATTTTCCAGAATGTCAATATATATTATCATGGCGGGTTGTGATTTTTTTTACGGATGACCGGAGCAGTTTGCGGAAGAAGAGGATTGCGAAAATGAACACAAAACCAATAGCGAAAAATTTCAGAGATTTAACAAATGTCTCTTTTCTGA
>JAUSPJ010000094.1 GCA_030655795.1 Fidelibacterota bacterium
TCTGGTAAACGTCCCTCGTAAATTGTTCGGACATTCTGGCATTTAGCGTTATTACACAAAGCCATGAAATATACTCGCCACGTTATGCTTATCCAAGCAAAAAGGTCACCCGGTTTTTCATTCTTAATGGATAAATTTTTAAAGGAATCTGCGGATTGCCCGCCAGCTGCCCACCCAGCCTAAAAACATACCTAAAATCAGTAACGCAATATAGTATTGGTAACTGACGATTAATGTGTAATCAAAAAAGGATTGCAGATAGGTATTTTGGACATAAATAGATCCGTAAATAATCGAACCGGCCAAAATTGCTCCAAGCCCGCCTTCCAGAGCCCCTTCAATAACAAACGGCGTCTTCACGAAACGGTTTGTAGCGCCGATCAATTTCATAGTTGAAATAATATCCCGCCGGGCAAAAATAGTCATCTTAATCGAATTCGAAGTCAAAATAATCGAGATAAGCGTTAGAAACGCAAACGCAATCAAGACACTGGCCAGAATTATTCGCTGATACTTTTCCAGGATAATCAGAAAGTTCTTCCGGTATTTCACCTCGTCAACGACGGAATCCCGCTGCAGGATGTTCGCAATTGCCTCCACGCTCATCAAATTTCGGTAGATTGGCCTCAGACTAATTGTAAAGGACGGCGGCAGCGGATTGTAATCCAGAATATCGAAGATATCTTCGCCAAATTCCTTCTTGAATTTCTCCGCGGCCGTTTCCGGAGAAATGTAAATGACCCGGTCTATTTCATTCATGCGGCGCAGTTTTTTATCAAAGGCTTCGATATCATCGGAACCGGCCGTTGAAAGAATAAATATATCCACATCGAACTGGGAACGGATATTTTCCACCATGAAAAGCGTATCCCGGGCAGCGATATACCCAAAACCAACCATAATGATCGAAATGGCGATGATAATGATCGAAAAGGCCCCCGAATATTTCGAGCGCAATAAGCCCTTGAACCCTTCTTTAAATAAAAACCACAGAATCGTCATGTGATACTCGCGATTTCACCTTCATTCATCTGGATCAGCCGGGCGCCCGGCACCCGTTTTATCAGGCTGTAATTATGGGTCGCAATAATTACCGCTGTTCCCTTTTTATTTATTTTATGCAATAAATTCATCAGCTCAATGCTTACCCTGGGATCAAGATTTCCGGTGGGTTCATCGGCCAATAAAACAATTGGTTCCTTCACCAGCGCCCGAGCAATCGCCACCCGCTGCTGCTCGCCGCCGGACAGCTCCATCGGTTTGTGATGAACGCGATGTCCCAGACCAACCTGGTTCAGGATATCATACACCCGGCTTTTTATCTCCCGGATCTTGTAATGCGAAGCATATAGTGAAATCGCGACATTCTGATAGACATTCCGGTCCTTGAGGAGCTGGAAATCCTGAAAAATCATCCCAACTTTCCGGCGCAGAAAGGGAATTTGACGGTCTTTGATCTTATTGCTGTCATAATCCCGGATAAGAACCTTGCCCTTTTCCGGAAACAGGTCCATATAAATCAAGCGCAGTAAGGTCGATTTACCCGCTCCCGACGGGCCGGTCAGAAAGACAAATTCACCGTCGTCAATGCTGAAATTCAGGTTTTTGACACCGGCATTTTTTCGGAAGCTGCATGTTGCGTTAATAAACGAAATCATAAAAAAATCAAGTTTTTCAAATTTAAAGAACTGCTGCTGTTCAAACAAGGAATTGCTGAGAATTCCCGGAATTTCGACAAACGGTCTTGATAATCGTTATGTGATTACCTAATTTGCCGGCAGGTAAAACGGAGTAATGATGCAACGACTATTTTTTGGACTTCTGTTAATCAGTACCTTCCTGATGGCGAAAACCGGCCCTGATTTTGATCAGTATTTTGAGAATAAAACCATGCGGGTGGATTATTATTTCACCGGAGTCAAAGGCGAAACAACCATCTCACTCGACCAGATTAAAGAGGAACCGGTCTGGGCCGGCAGTATGAACAACCTGATCGACACATTGAATTACGGCAATCATAAAGTTGAAATCTTCGATAAAGCCAGCAACACTCTGATCTTTTCCAAAGGCTTCAGCAGTCTCTTCCAGGAATGGCAAACCACCGATGAAGCCGCTGCCGGAATCTATTGTACAATTTCCGCATCGGTTTTGATTCCCTTTCCGAAAGACCCGGTAAAATTCGTGCATTATTCCCGCAACCGGAACGGGGAATTCGAGGCAGAGTACGAAACCGAAATCGACCCAAATTCCCGGTTTATCCGACGAGACAAACCCCAATACGGTTATAAAGCCAAAACATTTATCAAGAACGGTTCACCCAATGAAAAAGTCGATATTCTGCTGCTGCCGGAAGGTTATACGAAGAAGGAGATGCGTAAATTCCGGGATGATATGAAGCATTTTATGACAGCGCTCTTTGATGCGCCGCCGTTCAATGAATACCAAGACCGTTTCAATGTCCGGTACCTGGAAGTTCCTTCGGAAGAATCGGGCATCGATAATCCCCGTCAAGGAGGTTTCGTCAAATCGGCCTTCGAATTGTCATACAACTCTTTTGATTCCGATCGTTATATTTTAGCCTTTGACAATAAACGAATCCGGGATATCGCCGCCAATGCGCCCTACGATCAACTCTATTTTATCGTGAACAGCAACAAGTACGGCGGCGGTGGCATTTATAAGCTCTACTCCAGCTGCTACAGCCATGATGACAAAGCAGAAAACGCCTGGTGGCCGGATTATGTGTTTGTCCATGAGTTTGGGCATGCTTTTGGCGGATTGGCTGATGAATATTACACCTCTCAGGTGGCCTATAATGAATTCTATCCACTGGATGTCGAACCCTGGGAACCGAATGTCACTCCCAATACCGATCCGGAAACGATTAAATGGAAACAATATATAGACGCCGAAACACCGGTCCCGACGCCCTGGGAAAAGCAACTTTTTGATCAGATTCCCTACGCGAACCAGGAAGAACGTTCGGTTCTTTTACGAAAACAGGAATATTGGGGCAAGGTCGGCGCCTATGAAGGTTCGGGCTATGTTTCAGAAGGCCAATACCGGCCTTTTCTGGACTGTAAAATGTTCTCTAAAAGTCTGGTGGATTTCTGCCCGGTGTGCCGGAATTCAATCGTGAGGGTGATTAAGTTCTATACGGAAGAGTGATACTATCTATTTCGTCATCGCCTGACGCAGCGCCTGCTGCCAGCCACTCAGATATTGTTCACGAACATCCGTTTTCATCTCCGGTTCAAAGCGGTGATCGATTTTCTTCAATTTCAGCAGTTCATCGATGTCCGTCCAGAATCCGCATTTCAGTCCGGCTAAATACGCCGCTCCCAGGGCCGTAGATTCCGTCACCGCCGGACGCAGAACCGGCCGGTTCAGTATATCCGCCTGAAACTGCATCAGGAAATCGTTCACCACCGCGCCGCCGTCCACGACCAGTTCATGAATCGCGATCCCGGCTTCCGATTCCATCAGGTTCAACACATCAACACTCTGGTAAGCAATGGATTCCAGGGCCGCCCGGATAATGTGATTGCGGTTTACACCACGGGTCAATCCGGTGATAATGCCCCGGGCCTCCATGTCCCAGTGCGGCGCACCGAGCCCCACAAAGGCCGGAACAATATAGACGCCGTTATTATCGGGAACCTTCAGCGCAGCGGCTTCGCTGTCGGCGGCAGTTATAATTAGTTGCAGTTTATCCCGCAACCACTGAATCAGCGCCCCGGCGATAAAAATCGAGCCCTCAAACGCATAGCAGGGCTTGCCCTGTTTATCTATTGCCAGCGTCGTAAGCAGACCTTTTTCCGTCAGCTGAAAATTATCGCCGATATTCATCATAGCGAAGCAGCCGGTTCCATAGGTATTTTTGACACTGCCTCGTTCCACGCAGCCCTGACCAAAGAGCGCTGCCTGCTGATCGCCGGCCACTCCACAAATCGGCACATCTTTCAGGCAATCGATCGCTTCAACTTTTCCGTAATCAGCCATGGAACTTCTGACTTCCGGTAACATAGATATTGGAATACCAAGAATTTCCGCACATTCTTCGTCCCATTTCCGCTCAACGATATTGTACAACAGCGTCCGCGAAGAGTTAGTGTAATCGGTCGCATGGACTTTTCGATTCGTCAGGTTCCAGATGAGCCAGGAATCAATCGTACCAAACAGCAGGTTTTCGGTGAAATTATTCCCAAATTGGTCCAAAATCCATTTGATTTTTGTTCCGCTGAAATAGGCGTCAACCGGCAGCCCGGTTTTGGACTGAAAAAGATCTTGATGTTTTTTTAATTCTCCACACATCTTTGTTGTTCGCCGGCATTGCCACACAATCGCGTTATAGACCGGTTTCCCCGTCGTCTTATCCCAAACAACCGTGGTTTCCCGTTGATTGGTAATGCCCACAGCGGCGATTTGACCTTGATAATTGCGGCACAATTCGGTTACCGTATCCACAACCGTCTGCCAGATTTCCAGCGGATCGTGTTCCACCCAGCCCGGTTTCGGGTAGTACTGGGTGAATTCCTTATAGCGGGAATCGACTATCTGCCCGTCATGATCGAACAGAATCGAATGTGTGCCGGTGGTCCCCTGATCGATGGCAAGAATATACATAAATGGCTTTCTCTTAACTTACGTTAATCATTTCCCATTTTCCGCAAAGTCTGAGCAATATTCAATATATAATCCAAAATAACTCTGAATGGGATAAAACCATCGGTTTTTACATGTAACAATCCCGGATCATCCTTAAAAACCGTGCCCATTCATAAAAAATTCCCGAACGCCCGGGACTAAAACCTATTCTTCTTCCATCCGGACTCTTATTGTCGGCGCCTGAGTTTCGCAGGCTCTGTCCCGAAGACGCAAAGCAAATTTATGAGTATCAAAGTGGAGATGCAAGAAATGTTCAGGATATTGGAATCAACATATTGACTTATCCAAGCCCTTTTGAGTGTTTAATAACCTTACCCTCCACCATAAAAATTACATCTTCACAGAGATTGGTTGATAAATCCGCTACACGTTCTAATTTCCGGCAGATATTCATCATGTGCAGTGATCGTTCGACGGTAGCAGGTTCCTCTCCTATAAACGCGATCAGATTCTTTAAAGTGTCATCTCTGTAAATATCGACTAGATCATCCCGAGCACACACAATTTTCGCCAGATCAACATCTTCATTGATAAACGAATTGATACTGTCTTTCAGCATGCCAATAGACGCCTCGGCTAATTTCGCAACATTTACACCTTTTGCCCTGATCTCAGGTCGTTCTATCAGAAATATTGCGCTTTTACTTATATTGACGGCGGTATCGCCCATCCTCTCCAGATCATTGCCCATTTTAAGGATCATAAGAATCGTTCGCAGATCTCCCGCTGTCGGTTGGTATTGAGCAATCGTCGTGGTACAATGTTTGTCCATTCTTAATTCAAATTCATTGGCAATCGGTTCATCAACTTCAATTACTTCTTTTAACATTGCCATGTCTTTTGTTTGCAGACCACGGATACTTTTAGCAATCATCGCTTCAACATGGGCGGCATATTCGATTATTTCTTTCTTCAGCTTTTTTATTTTTTCGATCAGCATTTTATCTCCATACATTAGAAATACAAAATAGTTTAAACAAATTTACCCTGTAATTTTATTCCCAACAGAATTACCCAAATTTCCCGGTTACATACTCCTCTGTACGTTTGTCCTTTGGAACGGTGAAGATCTTCTCTGTGATATCAAATTCAATCAATTTACCAATATAGAAAAAGGCGGTGTAATCGGATACCCGGGCGGCTTGCTGCATGTTATGAGTGACAATTACAATCGTATATTTTTCCTTCAGTTTTTCAATTAATTCTTCAATACGGCGGGTCGATATGGGGTCCAGGCTGGCGCAGGGTTCATCAAACAGGATCACTTCCGGTTGCACCGATAGACAGCGGGCAATACATAAACGTTGTTGTTGTCCACCTGACAATTTCAGCGCATTCTCACTTAAGCGATCTTTAACTTCATCCCACAATGCAGCTTCCTGAAGAGAGGTTATCACCCGGTCTTCTATAAAATGTTTATCATTCGCCCCGTTGATCTTTAATCCGTAGCTCAGGTTATCGTAGATACTTTTTGGAAAAGGATTTGGTTTTTGAAAGACCATCCCCACTTTGCGCCGAATGTTGACCACATCAACATCAGACTCATAAATATTCTGATCATCCAGAAAAACCTGCCCTTCCAGCCGCGTATTCGGGATTAGATCGTTCATCCGGTTTAAGAGCCTGATAAACGTCGATTTACCACATCCGGACGGTCCGATTATCGACGTCACTTTATTTTTGTATATGGGTAATGTAATCTGATGAAGCGTCTTTTTTTCGCCGTAATAAAAGTCAACATTTTCGGCTCTCATCCGAACTTGTTCGTTATGCAAGGTCGTATCTCCTTTGTCTTTGCCGTAAATAAATTGCCAGTCCCGAAATCATTAAGACTAATAATAAAAGTACCAGAGCGCTTCCGTAGGCTATCAATGTCTGTTCTTCAGGATGCGTTCCTTCCGTCATTAAGGCATAGATATGATAAGGCAGCGCCATGACTTCACTGAAAATCGAATCGGGAAATCCCCGGGTATAAAATGTTGCTGCCGTAAATAAAATCGGCGCGGTTTCACCGGCAGCCCGGCCAATGCTTAAAATCACGCCTGTGAAAATTCCGGATAATGCCGATGGAATGACAATCTTCCGAATAGTTTGCCATTGGGTGGCACCTAACGCCAGAGATGCTTCCCGCATGGATTGAGGCACCGCGATCAAGGCTTCCTGAGACGCTGTAATAATCCCCGGCAGGATCATTATAC
>JAUSPJ010000095.1 GCA_030655795.1 Fidelibacterota bacterium
TATTCTTGGGAAAACCAGGGAAGAAATTCTGGCTGTGTATTCATAAAAAATCAACTGTTGCGATAAAGCTTTTTAAACGGTAAGATTCTTGAAACATAAAGGAATAATTCTATGACGAATATTGATTTATATTCTGAAAGACTGAAAAACTTCAGCTGGTCAATTGCGGAAAAAGAGCTCGGCTACTCTGAAAACGCGATCATTAATATTGGCTGGTACTGTTCGGATCGGATTTGTGATATTGGCAAGGCCGAAAAAACAGCCTTGATCTGGGAGGGGCATGACGATTCCGAAAAACGCTACACGTTCAATGATATACGCCTCGCCTCAAATACTATCGGTAAATTTCTGAAAAATCTGGGTGTCAAAAACGAAGACCGGGTCTGTTTGTTTATGGATAAAATCCCCGAACTTTATTTTAGCTTCCTTGGTGTGCTGAAAATTGGAGCAATCGCGCAACCGTTGTTTTCAGCCTTTGGCGATGAATCGCTGCATGTTCGTCTGGAAAACGCTGAAACCAGCGTGATCATAACACAAAGGAAACACGTATCCAAAGTACGCCGAATATTAGAAAAATCTCCCCATCTGAAACATATTGTCATTGTTGATTATGATGGAAAACACCCATTGCGCGAACGGGAAATTGCATTCAATCTTGAAGAAACCGCACCGGTAGAAGAGTTCGAAATATTTCCCACCAAAGCAGAATCGCCTTCGGTACTGCATTATACATCCGGCACCACAGGCCAGCCCAAGGGCGTTAAACATGTTCATTATTCCCTGATTTCACAGTACCTGACAACAAAGTGGGTATTGGATCTGATCGAAGATTCCCTTCTGGGACAGGAAGAAGACATTTATTGGTGTACAGCCGATCCGGGCTGGGTGACGGGAACGTCGTATGGTATCATTGGCCCCTGGAGCCTGGGAATTACACAATGTGTCCTGGATAAAGGTTTTTCTGCGGATAACTGGTACCGGTTTATTGAAAAAAACAGGATCACGGTATGGTATTCGGCCCCGACCGCGATTCGCTCGCTGATGAAAGCCGGCGAAGAAATTGTTAAAAATTACAATATGTCTTCGCTGCGGCATTTAGCCAGTGTGGGCGAACCACTGAACGCAGAAGCGGTGGTCTGGTCAGAAAAAGTATACGGCCTGCCGTTCCTGGATACCTATTGGCAGACGGAAACCGGCTCGATTATGATTACGAATTTTCCCGGGATGCCGATCCGGCCGGGCTCCATGGGAAAACCATTTCCGGGAATTGTTGGCGCTGTTATTGACACGAAAACCTATGACCCGGTTGAGACAACCGGGAAAATTGGATTGATTGCATTTAAACCCGGCTGGCCGGCGATGATGCGAAGCTACTGGAATAATGAAGAAACTTATCAAAGCAAATTTAAAAACGGCTGGTATATTCCCGGCGACCGGGCTCGTCTGGATGGCGATGGATATTTCTGGTTTGTTGGCAGAGATGATGATATTATAAATACCGCCGGGCATTTGGTTAGCCCCTTTGAAGTGGAATCGGCGTTGCTGGAAGCTGAACAGGTAGCCGAATCGGCGGTGGTGTCAAAACCCGATGAAATTAATATGGAAGTGGTAAAAGCTTTTGTGGCACTCAGGGAAGGATTTGAGCCCACGCCCGATACCGAGCTGAAAATCATGAATTTTATACGCAAGAAACTGTCACCAATGGCAATGCCGCAGGAAATTGAATTTGTCAAATCATTGCCCAAAACCCGCAGCGGAAAAATTATGCGCCGCCTGCTGCATGCCAGGGAATGGGGCGAAGAGATTGGGGATACATCTACCCTGGAAGATGAGGAATAAGTAATAAAAAGGAGAGTAAAATGTCGGAAGAGATGAAAGACATCGTGTTGGAATATGTTATTGAAGAGTATCTTGAAGATGAAGACGAAGAAATCAGTTATGATACGCCACTGATTTCCGGTGGGATTGTGGATTCGTTCTCAATGGTATCTCTAAAACGGTTTTTGGAAAACAGATACAATATTTCCATTCCTGACGATCTGGCGACGCCGGAAGCATTTGACACGGTAACAAAAATTACTGTCCTCGTTGACGGTTTTCTTAAGTAAGGGACACGATCATTACGATTAACTCATTTCAATTAAAACTCAGGAGGGATTTATGAGTTTCAGTGACAAGATCAGAACAATTTATCAAGAACAATTAAACGCAATCAGCGAGGCGGGAATATTTAAAAAAGAACGCTTTATTCATTCTCGACAGGCGGCGGATATTGAAGTTGAATATCCGGAAGGAGCCGGTTTGAAAAAAGTGATTAACATGTGCGCAAATAACTATTTGGGACTTTCCAGTCATCCGGAGGTTATTCAGGCCGCCCACGAGGGATTAGATAGTCGCGGTTATGGTATGTCGTCGGTGCGGTTTATCTGTGGAACACAGGATATTCATAGAGAGCTGGAAGCCCGGATGACGGAGTTTCTGGGCACTGAAGATACGATTTTGTTTCCATCCTGTATGGATGCGAACGCCGGCGTTTTTGAAGCAATTTTGACCGATCAGGACGTCATGATATCCGATCGTCTGGTACATGCTTCGATTGTCGATGGTATCCGGTTATGTTCGGCCATGCACGATACCTTCAAGCATTCCAACATGGACCATCTCGAATCAAAACTGCAGCTGCATTCCGACAAACGCCTGAAGGTAGTCATTACCGATGGTGTTTTTTCAATGGACGGCGACTGCGCTAAACTGGACGAAATGGTCGCGCTTTGTGAAAAATATGATGCAATGCTGTTTGTGGATGATTCTCATTCCACCGGGTTTATCGGGAAAACCGGGCGCGGGACCCATGAAAAATTTGGTGTGCTGGGCAAAATCGATATCATTACGACCACTTTTGGAAAAGCTCTCGGCGGTGCTTCGGGTGGATGTGTTTCCGGGCGAAAGGAAATCGTAGAAAGGTGTCGTCAGAAAGCCCGTCCGTATCTGTTTTCAAATACAATTGCTCCGGTAGTTGTTTCGGGCGTTTTAAAAGTGCTGGATATTTTATCTGGAAACACCGAAAGGCGCGATAAGCTGGAACGAAATTCCGATTATTGGCGGAAAGGTCTGACAAACGCCGGATTTGTGTTAAAGGAAGGCGATACGCCGATTGTGCCGGTGATGCTGTTTAATGCAAAGCTATCTCAGGATGTGTCCAATGATCTTTATAACGAAGGAATCTATGCAATCGGATTTTTCTTTCCGGTGGTAGCCAAGGGTCAGGCCCGTATCCGGACCCAGATTTCCGCCGGCCACGAAATTCATCATTTGGATAAAGCGCTTGAGGCATTTAATAAAATTGGTAAAAAATATGATATTCTGGGCCGGTCAAAACAAGAGATAATTGAAATGTATGGATTGTAATTCAGTGTATTGCGACGAGGAAAGTAGTGGATTAATCAGTACGCAAATTGAATTAATGATTAACATGAGTTCGACGGAAGAGGAATAATTACAATAAGTTCAGAAAAACAGTTTGCTAAAGGCACTCTCCAAATGAGTCCGTTGTGACCTCTGGGAGAAACGGTTTAAAGATAGCCCCCGAATTAATTCTCCACCAGTCCTGTGGACGGGGGTTACTAAGTGAAATTAATTTCTCATTTTATCTTTATCAGCAAAATATTTGCCGATCAGGGTAAGATTTTGGCGTTCGGATTCGCCGAGGCTTTCATAACCGGTTTTGTTTATTTTATCCAGAAGGCGGTCGAGTTCTTCCCGCATTGTTTGATCCGTTCCATGTATATTTGTGTCTGGGTGTTCGGATTTTTTATCAACCTTGCGGATAAAATTATTAAAGGGATTTTTAATAGATATATGCGGCATTCGAAACCGGATTTTGGAAGCAAGGTTTCGTTTATTTAGATAGAGATAGCCAATGATGATACCGCCGAGATGTGTCAAATGACTGATACCACCGGAACCTTGTGAAAAGGATGAAAAGAAGGTAATCACTCCCATTATCAACACGAAATATTTTGCCTTTATTGGAATCAGAAAATAGAAATAGATCAGGCGGTTAGGATACATCATGGCAAAGGCAACCAGAATTGCATAAACGGCCCCGCTCGCTCCGACTACAGGTATTGTGGAATTAAGACTTAACAACAGGGTAATCAGTCCGGAACCAACGCCGGTGATAAAATAAAATCTATAAAACTCCTTTTTCCCCCAGGCGTTTTCAATTTCTGAACCAAACATCCAGAGGACGAACATGTTCATGAAAATATGCCCGAAACTTCCGTGAATAAACAGATAGGTGAACAGTTGCCACACGAACCCGCGCCCCCAGACAAGCTGCGGCATGAGGCCGAAATAATAGAGAAAAAATCTTTCGCTCTGAAACAAAGTCATGAAAAGAAAGACCGCCAGATTGGCGATAATGATGTTTTTGACGGCCCCACTGAATATTCGGGGACGTATATACTGCTGGTTATATCCGGAATATTTCTGATAATAGTTATTATACATATGTGTCCTAAATATTTAAATCTGATAAGAGTTGAAGGCTTTTAAGATTTAAAGCAATATCCAGGTGATATGAGAGATAGTGGATTAGCATCCGGAGAATTTTATCCTGGTTTGCCATGAGATGCGAATCGGGCGGGGCAGGATCCTTTAAAAACCCAATATCTGTTTCTGTAAACCGGTGCCCTGAAGATAAATGATGTCCGCATTCAACGCATATCAGCCGAGCACTTCCAGGATCATAGACCGCGCTTGTTAGTTGTGTCCGGCAGCGGGGACAGCTGTTGACATCGAGTCGGTATCCCAGGATATCTGTTACTGTAAATAAAAACCGGATGAACGCCACCTTGCACTTTTCCGGCTCGTGGTCCATAAATCCCAGATGCTGTACGGAGCTGTCAAAAATCTCATGATCGTGTTGGTGATCGTGAACAACCTTATCAATTGTCTCCAGCAGCGCCTGGCCCAATATATTACATTCTATGTCCGGAACATTTGAAAAATAGGAGTGAATCAAGTCGATTTTACTGAGAGTCTGTATATCGCGGGTGCTTTTATAATAATATATAGCCTCAACGTAATTCAAAGATTCAAGAAATCCTCTCAATGTACTTTTTAACCGGCGAGCCCCCTTGGCTATGACCGATACTTTTCCCTGTTCCCGGGTAAACATCCTGACAATAGAACTGCTTTCCCGGAACGGAATGGTTCGTAAAATAAGCGCCTCGGTCTTGATAAGTGTCATATCGTCAACATAGATT
>JAUSPJ010000098.1 GCA_030655795.1 Fidelibacterota bacterium
ATCGGATTCTACCTGCTGGAATTTCAGCCCGGTTCCAGTCCGGCCCAAATGCCGCCCCGGATCGTTCAGGAAAAAATCCAGCAAAAAGCGCCCGATTCAGAAAATTATCCCAGTACTCCTCCGCTTATGAGCCGGGGGCAATACGCCAACTCAGAAAATAATACCGATTCACTTGAACATTCTGATAGTCAAAACTCGCACACACGGCCCGATTTTCAAAACAAAATAAAAACCGTGAAAAAAGAGTATTAATCCGCTTAAAAATATCCACGCTAATTAATATTGATTTTACATACAGTTAATGTTATTTTTACACGCTGTATGAATGGAAGTGTATGAATAACCTAAAAAGTACCTGGATCGTCAGTATCCTGTTAATAGTCATCCTGTTTTTATTCACCGTTTACCCGTCAACCGACGCTTTTGTAAACGTTCCGAAACCCTTTCAGGATGTTTTTCGCATTCTTCTCTTTGTCGCAATTTTATCCTTGATGGTCTTTCTGCTGTCTGAAATGAATAACTGGTACAAACGCTGTAAAATGCTGTCCCAGAGCAGCGATCAGCGCCGGAAAGAAAAAGAATCTTCAGTCAGCGCGATTGGGCTGCATTATAAAATTGATACCAGTGAAAATTATCAGCAGCTGATTCATTATTTGATCGATATCATTCACGCTTCCCTGATGGCACAGTCGGTGTTTATCTACCTTTATAACGGGGAAGGAAATAGTTATATTTTACAGGAAAGCAGCAGTTCACATAAAGCCCATCCACTGAAATCCTTTTCCTGTGAAGGAGATTTGTTCAGCAATTTTCATTTTAATCCAAAGCCGGAGCTCTACCAGTCGGGCCAAATTAGTCCGAATTACCTGAAATATTATCACAATCCTCCGAAAATCGGCACATTGATGCTGGCGCCAGTCATTGTCAACGGTTCATACGTCGGTTTCATCGGTACTGACAGTGTCGATAAAGAGACCTGGGGCAAAGAAGACCTGGACCTGCTGATTGCTTTCTCAAATCTGTTTAGCAATGCTGTACTTCAAATCGACGTCGTTGATCAGCAGGAAATCTATATCAGTTTCTTTAAAGACCTGTTCCGCATAAATACGGAAATCACCTTCGGTATCGAACCACATGAATTGTATAAGCAGGCGGCCGGCATATTGAAGAAGTTTTTCAACTTTGACAAGCTGACATTCGCATTTAGAAATAAAGATCTTTCGTCGGCGTTGACAATTGAATACGTCGAAGGTTCGGAAGCCGACTATACGATCGGCCATGAGATCAGATTGGAAAAAGGCGTCTGGGAATCCATCATCCATCAGAATAAACCCATCCTGATCAAAGACTATGACAAAAGCAAAGTGGAGTTTCGCTTCCAACCCGACGATTTGAAAATTATCCCCTTCCGGTCCGCATTGGGCATCCCGGTTTCGTCGGCCGCCAAAGAAGCCGGTGGAATTCTAATCGAGAGTTTTAAAATCGACAACTATACGAAAGAAGACGTTGAAACACTTAGTCTGTTTGGCAAGAATTTTGCGGAAATCCTCAATCGCCTAACCGTCTATCAGTCAATGAAAGACCTGGCCATGGTCGACGGCTTGACCGGTATTTATAATCACCGCGCATTCAAAGAACGATTGCAGGTCGAAATCGAACGCAGCCGGCGATACGATTCCAACCTTACCCTTATTATCCTCGATCTGGATAAATTCAAACGAATTAATGACACCTACGGCCATCTGCACGGTGATTATGTCCTGAAAAAATCCGCCAACATCATTCGGGGCAGTGTCCGTACCGTTGATACGGTTGCCCGGTATGGCGGAGAGGAATTCGCGGTCATTTTAATTAATGCCGATAAAAAAAGCTGTATGAACACCGCTGAACGAATATGTAAAAACATCCATAGTTTTCTTTTTGAAAAAGACGGCATGACCGAACGAATGTCGATCAGCATCGGAATGTCCGAATACCCCGGTGACGGCGATGATATGCCGTCACTGATATCCAGCGCCGACATGGCGATGTATCGCGCCAAACGGGCCGGGGGCAACCAGGTAATAATGTATGAACATGAATCTTAAAGGAGTCCTACAATGGCAAAACGCGTAACAAAAGGCTTTGCAGATAAAATGTCAAAAGCACTAAAAGACAGTAAAAAGCATTGTGCTGTCTGTGGTGAACCGATCGAACTGGTAAAACATGTTGTCACGCAAAAAGTTACGGTCAGTGATACCATCCGTTTTAAAGAAAAAATGGTCGGTGTCTGCAATTGTAACCGTAACGAAATCTATAAATAAGCACCTGCCGGCCTGATTTATCCGGCTGCATTATGCACACAACCGTCATATTAACCGTCCTATTGTTGAGCGCTGTTGAATTTTAATAACTCTCAATCCATCGGTATCAGACACAGTATTTTTTTTACTGTTTTAAGTACAATTCTGATAAGTAATTGTGCAATTCACCCGCCGTTGAATGATTCCGTTGCTGATTCGGATTCAAGTAAAACCTATGATTCCAAAGCAATTGAATCCTTCATGTCAGGTGAAAACTACACTATGCAGGGCGATTATGCAATGGCTGTCCTGGAGTATCAGGATGCGCTATTGTTCGACAGCAGTTCCTCAACAATATTCGGCGCCATGGCGAAAGCATATATTAATCTGGGAAAACTGGAACGGGGAATTGAAACGCTGCAAAAAGCACTGATCATCGATCCCGACGACTATGAACTGCGTGAGATTCTGGCCCAGGTTTACTACCTGTCCGGAAATAATAAAATCGCCGAGCTGGAATATTTAAAACTCATCAAAGCCAACACCGAAGATCTGGAACTGCGTTATCAGCTGGCCGCGATTTATTTAAAAAACAAGAAGCTGGACCAGGCTGTCGAAGTCTATGAAAGCATTTATAATTCCGATAAAACTCATGTGAAAGCCCTGGAAAAAGCCGCCGAAATCTCGCTGGTCCGACAACAGCTGGACAAGGCTGCACACTATTACGACACCTTAATTCAGGAATACCCGGAAACCGTTGATTATTATAAATATCGCGCCGATATCGCCCTGGTCGGCAATAATCTGCCCATGGCAGTTTCGCTGTATGAGACATTAATCGATCTGGCTCCCGAGGATATTGAAATCGCCGAACGTTACGGTGATTTACTGGCCCGTAGCGAAGATGCCCAAAAAGCCCGGATTTACCTGAAAAAAATAATTGACGGCCATCCCGACCGGCAGCCGGCCTATATCAGCCTTACCCTGCTGCTCGCCAGGAACAACGAGTATGATTCATTAATTGTCCTGACGGATCGGGCCATGGACAGATTCCCCGATCAGCCCTTCTTTCCGATAATGCGGGCAAACCTTCTGAGCAGCCGGAAACAATTCGATGCTGCCGCTCAGTGCCTGGTCCAGGCCTTAGTAATTGATTCGGAGAATATTCAGGCCAGAATTCTCCTGGCAAATACCTGGGAAGCCCTGAAAAAATATACTTTATCCGACAGCCTGTATGCTCAGATCATCAATGACAATCCCGAAAACGAAATTGCATTAAACAACTATGCCTACAGTCTCGCTTTACGGGGCGAACGACTTGACGAAGCTTTGACGATGGTCGAAAAAGCGCTAAAAATTGATCCCGAAAACGCATCTTATCTCGATACAAAGGGCTGGCTTCTGTATCTCAAAGGAAACTATAAAGAAGCTAAAATCTATATCGGGAAAGCGCTGGCATCAAACGCAAAAAACGCCGAAATACTGGAACATCTAGGAGACGTCCTGATGAAATTAAACAAACCCGAAGATGCGCGAAACTATTACCGGCAGGCCCTTGAAATTGACTCCACCAATGAAGGTCTTCAAAAAAAACTATCTGACTAAGCACCGTCTCTTTCCGGTTATTTGTTTATCCCTTGGACTCATCCTTCACGGTTGTTCGGCAATCCAAAATATTTCCCGCAAATCCGAACCGGCAGTGTCTCCCCGACCGGCATCAATTCCGCCGCTCTCACAATCAATCGAGACGCTTACATTCAACGCCCGGATCGCCATTCAATCGCCCGATGGAGACATTGCACTAAGCGCGCAACTGGTCTATACCGGCATGGATACGGTCACTATCCGGATAAAAGACCCATTGAAACGTCAACTGGCCACATTAACTATTACCAGGAATGACTATAATTTGTGGCTGCAGCGGGAAAACCGTTATCTGTCCGGTTCAGAGCTGCCGACTCACATCGGCGATTATTCCGTTCCTCAGTTACCACTCAAAGATATCGCCGAAATATTAATTGGGCAGCTTGATTCAAAAAATATATCTTTCAAGACAACATTCGATCGACTGCGTCGACTAAGTCGGATTTCACTGAAAACAAATCCGGATTTAATCGTTACATACAAAGACTGGAATCCAATTGAAACCTATTACTGGATTCCAACTTCTGTTGTGTTTACAAACAATCGGGATATTAAAATCACAATTCATTACTCCCAATTCCAGATCGAATTACGTAAATTAACTTGAACATTAACATTTAAAACGGAGCCGTTGTGGAAAATAAAGGTCAGGCAAATTTAATCTCAGTTGTCGTTCCGGTATATAACGAAGTCGATTCCATTCGGGAAATGTGCAGCAATATTCAAGCGGCATTAAAGAAAAGCGCTTACGATTTTGAAATCATACTGATTGATGATGGCAGCCGGGACGGTTCGCATCTCGTTGAGCAGGACCTGGCGGCGAAATATCCTGAAATATCACTTATTCGGTTTAACCGGAATCTGGGTAAAGCCGCCGCATTAAACGAAGGATTCATCGCCGCTAAAGGCGAATTTGTTGCCACTATCGACGCCGACCTGCAGGACGATCCGGAAGCAATACCACAGAT
>JAUSPJ010000116.1 GCA_030655795.1 Fidelibacterota bacterium
GAATCAGTCCTACCAATTTTTTCATTAACATCTTTTTTACTGCTTCCGTCAATTAATACAGTCTGAACGGTTCCAACCGTCTGACGGTTTCTGATCGTTGTATGCTTTTTCTGTTTCGCGATGATACGGTTCAGGCGTTCCGCTTTTTCATCCTCAGTAACATCATCGACCAGTTTGGCTGCGGCAGTGTTTGGACGGGGAGAATACTTAAACATGTATGCATTATCAAAGATAACGTCATCCATCACATGTAGAGTTTCTTCAAAATCAGCTGCTGTTTCGCCGGGAAAGCCGACAATAATATCAGTCGTAATTCCGCATTCGGGTAAATATTTTCGAATATTTGCCACAAAATCTAAGTACTTTTCCTGCGTATAAGAGCGATTCATCATGGACAATACTGAAGTTGAGCCGGATTGCAGAGGTAAATGAATATGTTTACAGATATTGTCGTGGTCACGCATCACTTCCAGCATTTCGGTGTTCACATCTTCCGGGTGGGGTGATGTAAAGCGAACCCGCCTGACACCCTGTACTTCCGCAACCTGTGTGAGCAAATCAGGAAAACGGTGATCGTTGAATCGATAGGAATTGACATTTTGTCCCAGCAGGGTGATTTCCTGATATCCATCAACGACGGCCTGCTTAATTTCGTCGACAATGCTCTTAATTGAGCGGCTGCGTTCACGGCCACGGGTATACGGAACGATGCAATATGAACAGAATTTATCACAGCCGCGCATAATCGACACCCAGGCATTGACGATACTATTCCTGAACGGCGTCAGATCGTCATAGACTTCCTTTCTGGAAAGACGGACATCAATAAAAGAATGGGGTTTATTCACAATCAATTCAGGGATTTGACGATAGGAATCCGGACCTAATACCAGGTCAATAAAGGGTTTCTCTTCTAATATTTTACCTCGATCACGCTGTGCAACACAGCCAACAAGACCAAGCAGGAGATTCGGATTCTTTTTCTTAAATGATTTAAACTGTGATAACCGTGATATCGCCCGGTTGTCAGCACCATTACGAACGCTGCAGGTATTAACCAGAATGATATCGGCCTTTTCCGGATTGCAGGTTGCGATAAAATTTTCTCGTTCCAGAAGTCCGGCGATAATTTCAGAATCAGCCTCGTTCATCTGGCAACCGTAAGTTTCAATATAGTATTTACCTGCATTCATAGTAGGTGAAACTTAAAAAAAAACAGCCTATTAATAAAGCTGAATTAATAAATAAGATATTAGTAAAAATGTTTTAACGAATATATCCGGTGAAATAATAATCGAGTGGATTTTTATTTATCCCGAACTGCCGTATTTCGTAGTGGAGATGAGACGCGGTACTTCTGCCGGTGCAACCGACTTCGGCAATTTTTTGACCACGCTTGATCACATCACCCGGTTTAATAACTATTTTTGATAAATGGGCATAAAATGTCGAATAACCATAACCGTGATCGACTTTAATTATCTTACCGTAAGTGCCACTAGAATTCGTACTTCGCACTACTCCGTCCGCAGTAGCATACACAGGCGTTCCAGTGGGTGAAGATATATCAATTCCATAATGAAACTGCCGGGTACCGGTAAAAGGATCCCGACGATAACCATAACCATCCGAAATATAGCCCGTGTTTATCGGTCGAATGGATGGCGTTGATTTTATCTGGGGAGACCGATGCTTGATAGCATTATAGATTTCTTCGTAGCTGATACGTTCTAATTTGATTTCCCGGGTCAGGCGGTTCAAATCGGTAGCCAATTTCGATATTTTTACATCGTTATTTGGTAACAGATTATCCAGTTCTTCACCCTGAAAGCTGTATTTACCTCCAATTCCGAGTTTCCGTACATCCCTGTCAATTACGGGAATATCTACATAGGTTCGTAATGCCTGATCTTTTTCGGCAAGAACGTGCAGTTCGGATTCCATTTGTTGAATCCGCTGATCCAGGTCGTACATAGTGCCCACCAGCCGGCTGTTATTTTTTTTAAGTCGGACAACTTTGGCATTATAAATGGAATTTGAAAAAGCATTAATTCCGATTGTAACAGCAACAGCAACTAATAGAACAGCAAAAACCACCGAACCAATCAGCTTCCCTTGTGTCAGGCTGAGTGATTTTGGCGATCTTTTTGTGTTCCAAAAGAGAACAATCTTGGCTTGTTTCTTCATTCTTTTACAAACAATTTCCTATACTAGCGCCCCCATGATTACCATCTATGGTCGATATTAATAAAATGTAAAGACTTTGTCAACATATTTTATCAACCTAAATAACCTTTTAAATTAAGCGCTCTCGAGGCATGTCGCAGCTTTCGCAATGCCTTCTCTTTAATTTGCCGGACTCTCTCACGCGTTAAATGCAGATAATTCCCGATTTCTTCAAGCGTCATGGGCAACTCTTGACCAATCCCAAAGTACATCCGGATGATGGTGGACTCTCTTTTATCGAGACTTCGCAAAGCCCTCTCGACTTCAATATGAAAAGATTCTTCAGTGAGTAAATTCCCCGGTTCATTGTCTTCCTGGCCAGTAAGAATATCCTGAAACGTACCGCTGCCATTTTTACCAATTGGCGAATCAATGCTCAGGGTTCCCTTACTAAGCTGCCTGGCGATATCCAGATCAATTTTTTCCTGAACAAGGATTTCTTCAATTTCTTCTGATGTCGGTTCCCGTTCATATTCCTGCTCAAAAGCGGAGGCTATTTTTGAGATTTTATTGAGATTTCCAACCACATTCAACGGCAATCTCACTAATCGTGAATATTCAGAAATCGCCTGTAATATCGTTTGTCTGATCCACCATACGGCATACGAGATAAATTTAAAACCTCGGGTTTCATCAAATCGCTGGGCCGCTTTAATTAATCCAATATTACCTTCATTAATCAGATCTTCAAGCGACAATCCGTGATTCTGGTATTTTTTCGCGACGGATACAACAAAACGTAAATTCGCTCGCAGCAACTTATCGAGTGCCTGTGAGTCCCCTTGTCTGACTTTTGCAGCAAGTTCTATTTCTTCCTCAGGTGTAAGAGGATCCTCATGGCTGATTTCCTCAAAATATCTTTTAAGTACGTGACTATGCGAGTGGGGAAATTTATTTGATGACCCGCTCTTTTTCATTGTGGATTTTAATTTTGATATTTGGAAACTATTTTTCTTCTTTTTTAGTTTCCGGATTGGCCGGTTGCGCCTTTTCTGCCTGACTGGCTTCCTGAATGGACTTATACTGTTTTTCCTTGTCCTTCAGTTTTTTCTCTAAGTCGCCTATCACTGCCAGACAAGTTTCTACATTTTCATTTTTTTCAAAATCTTTGGTTTTCTTATCCTGAATCAGATGATAAACAGTACCGCCTAATTCTGCGAATTGTTTTTCAATATCCCGTTTTGTCTGGAATATATCCAGTTTAATTTTACCCAGTTTTGTGACTTCTTCCGCTTTATCAGCAGCCTCACGTGTAAATTCTCCAGCCTTATCAGCGGCTTTAGTAACCCATTCTCCAAGGCCTTTCTTTATGTCTCCCCATAAATTCGCCATTTATCCTCCTGTTTTGATGGTTGCAATATATCCTTGTTTAGACAATAAATCAAGTACTTACATTGATAATATACTATGATATTCCGAAATAAAAAATGGGCCATTCCAATAAATGAAACAGCCCATTATATGCATAATCAGATATCAATTAATACATTCCGCCCATTCCGCCGCCGGGAGGCATGGCTGGAGTATGTTCATCTTCCGGTATTTCACAGATCAATGCTTCAGTAGTCAATAATAAACCGGCAATACTGGCCGCATTTTCAAGGGCGATCCGAACAACCTTAGTCGGATCAATGATACCGGCCTGGTAGAGATTAACGTATTCTTCTTTGTATGCATCAAAGCCGAAGTCATCCTTGCCTTCTTTGACTTTCTGAACCACGATTGAAGGTTCGTGTCCGGCGTTCTCGACAATCTGGCGAATCGGTTCCTCAATTGCTCTTTTCACAATCTTAACTCCGACAGCCTGGTCACCACTGACTTTCAAATTATCCAGTTTATTAAGAACTCTCAACAGGGCAACACCACCACCGGGAACGATTCCTTCTTCCACTGCCGCACGGGTCGCATGGAGCGCATCCTCAACGCGGGCTTTTTTCTCTTTCATCTCAACTTCCGTGGCTGCACCAACTTCCAGAACAGCGACGCCACCTGACAGTTTGGCTAAACGTTCCTGAAGCTTCTCTTTGTCATAATCGGAAGTTGACGATTCAACCTGGGCTTTGATCTGTTTGATCCGGGCTTTAATATCGTCGGATTTTCCGGCTCCTTCAACAATTGTCGTGTTGTCTTTATCAATCGTTATTCTCTTGGCCTGACCAAGATAAGATACCGTTGCATTTTCCAGTTTAAAACCCTGTTCTTCAGAAATAACAGTGCCACTGGTCAAAACGGCAATATCTTCCAGCATGGCTTTACGACGATCACCAAAACCCGGC
>JAUSPJ010000117.1 GCA_030655795.1 Fidelibacterota bacterium
ATACATCGCTAAGACATTGATAATCACTATCGCTCAGCCACTTCCGCCCTTCTTCGAGGAATTTTTCGATACCGAGGGCCGGTTCTTTATCAAAAACCAGCAGCGGCAGTAGGGCGGCGAAGTAGATATATTTATCCATCAGGCCTTGTCTAATATCGCTCTAATGCCGGGATTCAGAAACTCACCCAGGAATTCAGCGATGCTCTCATCGGTGAAATCGTAATAGACATCGTTGTCTTTCAGGCCGACACGAAACCCTTTGGAAATGCCCTTGTCCACCTTGATCGTAACCGTGTCCTTCAAACCGGCGCGGCCCTGTGCAAAGACCAAATCCTGCAGCTGTTTCAGGTCCTTGTCGGAAACCAGGACTTCCAGGTTCTTGTCCTTGCCCCAGCTGTCCACAATTTTAACGATCAGTTCTTTGGCAAATTCCGGCGACAGCATTGAACCAAGTTCTTTTTTAAAGGCCGCATCAAAAAGTTTCAGCAGTTTTTCTTTGGTCACCAGAACAGTGTCACGGGACGCCTGTTTCAGAGCGGATTCGGCATTGGCTTTCAGTTTGTCGGCCTCTTTCCCGGCATCGGCGATGATCTGCTCTCCGTCGGTTTTGGCCTTTTTGATAATGCCGTCAGCCTCTTTTTTGGCAGTGGCGGTAATCCCGGCGGCGGATTTTCTGGCCTCTTCGATCCCGTCGGATTTTATCTTTTCAATTAAATGTTCGAGTTTTGACTCCATGCAAACTCTCCTTTATCAAAGGTTCTGTCTAAACGTAATAAATCTTCGTAGCCCCGCGACTACTGTCTCTGATGATATTTATAACTCAAGAAAGTATATTCCGGGTAATTGCTACCCGTAAGTCCGGACACCGGTTTACAATACAGGTTTTGAATATTCTTCAATATCACGTCCTATTCTTAAAAAGCGCCTAAAATTAAGCCCTTTACTCAGGATTGTCAAGGTTGTTCATGTAACACAATGTTACAAACGCCCCCTCCTCATCGGTCACGCAAATACACCTGAACATTTTTGTTGATTTTAAAATACCGGCGATTATATTAAAATTGTTATGATACAGACACAATTTTAAATCGTCTTAATAGCCCGGGGCTCTGCAATTGGGAAACAGCGAAATGAGCAAAGATAGGATCAGGAATTTCCGATGAAAGAATATCGCGTAGTAATCACGGGATTGGGCGCTGTAACTCCGGTTGGTGTTGGAGTTAAGAATTTCTGGGAAGGATTGACGACCGGACGAAATGGAATCGGGCAAGTCACCCATTTTGATGTAACGGATTTTCGGTCGAAACTTGCTGCAGAGGTGCAAGATTTTCATATCGGGGAATGGATTGACAAAAAATCGGCAAGTCGTATGGATCGATTCACCCAGTTTGGAATTGCGGCGTCGGCAATGGCAATTGAAGATGCGGGATTGGATTCTTTCCCGTTTGAAAAGAACCGGGCGGGCGTCATCATTGGTTCCGGCATCGGGGGTTCACAAACCCTTGAAGAGGGCTATTCTGCGCTTCGTGAAAATGGACCAAAAAGTTTAAATCCGTTTTTTGTGTCCAGGATGCTTATCAATATGGCTGCGTGCATGGTGTCCATAAAATATGGCTTGAAAGGTCCCCTTTCGGCCCCCTCGGTTGCCTGTTCCACGGGATCAAACGCCATTGGCGATGCTTTCCGGATTCTTCAGAGAGGCGATGCCGACATCATGCTCGCCGGAAGTTCCGAAGCATGTATAAATCCGCTGCCCTATGGATGTTTTTGTGCCACACGCTCTATGACGCCGAATGATAACCCCGACAATGCCTGCAGACCTTTTGATAAAAATCGCGATGGTTTCGTTATGGGAGAGGGCGCCGGGATTGTTGTCTTGGAAAATCTGAAACATGCGCTTAATCGGGGCACCAAAATTTATGCTGAAATCGCCGGATACGGCAATACTGCCGACGCCTATCACTATACGGCGCCGGAACCCGAAAGTGACGGCATGATCCGGGTGATGCAGGTAGCGCTGCGGGACGCTGATATGGATGCTGAAGATATTGGCTACCTCAATGCCCATGGCACATCCACAGTCCTGAATGACAAATGTGAGACTGCCGCGATTCAAAAAGTATTTGGCGATTATGCAAAAACTCTGAAGATCAGCTCCATAAAATCAATGATCGGTCATCTGATGGCAGCTGCCGGATCGGTGGAATTTGTGGCAACTATCATGAGTCTGTTTAGCGGTACAATCCCGCCTACCATTAATTATAAAGAAGTCGACCCTGACTGTCCGCTTGACTATGTTACCAATGGCGCAGAATCCATTGATTTAAACGGGGCAATGAGTAATTCCTTTGGTTTCGGTGGCGGCAATGCCTGCCTCGTCATTAAAAAATATCAATAACATTTTACCTCCCTGCCTCTGGGTCAACACAGAGCATTGACATCAGATTATCACAGTCGCACTGCTCCTTCATAATAACAGACTAAACCTATTCTCAGCCCTTATTCAAAAAAAGATACATCGAAGATGCAACTGCCCATGCAATTGAGTCTTGCAAGTTCCCTGAGAATCCTGCAGATTCCGGCATGTTTCATGTCTGCCTGATTCAGCCGCCTATCGACGATTTTTACGCTACTCCGATCCGCGACATTCCCCTGGGCCTGCTGTCAATCGGCGCTTCCCTGAAAGCCAAACATAACATTAGCCTGATCGATCTGCGATACCCGAAACCACACAAGACTCCGGTCCCGGAAGAGTTAGCCGACGCTTCCGCCTATTATCGTCCCGCAGACGCCTCGCCGTTTTCCCTCTATAAACGCTATTCACGGTACGGAGTACAGACAAACGATATAGCCCGGCTGATTCCGGATAATGCCGACGTTTTCCTGGTTTCCGCGCTGTTCAGCACCTATATCCATGAAGCCCTGGAGGTCATTACGCTCATTCGCCAAAAGAATAAACGGGCAAGCATCATTGCCGGCGGTTCCGGTGCCATGTTTCATGTTGCCGAATTTTTCAACGCCGGTACCGATTTCATCATTCAGGGTGAGGGTGAAATTGCCGGTATTCGTCTTTTAGACGAACTGGAAAAAGCGCCGCCTGATTTCACTTCGGTTCCAAATTTAGTCTGGAAAAATAATGGTGAAATTCATAGAAATCCCGTTGAGATTATTCAGAGTATTGACCGGTTGCCGTTCCCCGATTACAAACTAGCAGGGACACCGGAGTATACATTAAACGGAAAACGCCACGCCATGCTCATGGCCAGCCGGGGCTGCGCCCATCGCTGTGAGTTTTGCTCCATTCACCGGGTATTTGGAACAAGATATCGATCCCGATCTGTGAATAATGTTTTAGCGGAACTGGATGAGAAAACCCGGCAAGGCTTCCGGTCTTTTGATTTTGAGGATGATCATTTCGGCGGAAACCGTCGTTGGCTAAATCAACTGTTGGATAATATAATTGAGAACTTTTCCGGTTTTGATCTGTCGCTTCAGGCCATGAACGGCATCACTGCCAGTAATCTTGATGAAACAGTCCTGGAAAAAATGAAGCAGGCCGGTTTTTCAGCAATCAACCTGTCCCTGGTCACGCCCGATCAAACCCGCCAGGACGCTCTGAAACGGCCATTCGACACCCGGCAATTTACATATATTGTCGAAGCGGCTCACCGGATCGGATTGAAGGTCACGGCCTACCTGATCCTCGGCCTTCCCGGTGATTCGTTAAACGATAATCTCAAATCCATTCTCTTTCTCGCTGATCTGCCGGTGCTGATCGGGCCATCGCTGTTTTATCTCGTTCCCGGCTCACAAATTTTTAACCAACTGCGAGAAGAATTTAAAATTCCCGAATCGCCGCGCTGTTACCGGTCCAGTTATTTCCCTTTTGATTGTCCTGAATTTTCACGGACGGCGGCCATGACCCTGTTTCGCATCTGCCGGATCATCAACTTTCTGAAAGCAGCAAAAGAATATCATTATCAACCTTCAGAGTATAGAATTGAAGATAATGCAATTATCATCCCGCCCAATCTCTCGGGTAAACAAACCCAGATCACCCTGGGATTTGCGCTTCTGGAATTATTAAAACAGACTGGTAAGATTTACGGGACGTTGAACAAGCGGAACAGTAATTATCCCGTGCTTAAAGAAGTGCATGACAAGGAAGTTGTTGCCAAATTCCTTTCTGGGTATCGGCTGGAATAATCTGTCAGGAAGGTTCCGAATTCGGTGTACTATCTCAAATTCCGATATAGAGAATA
>JAUSPJ010000119.1 GCA_030655795.1 Fidelibacterota bacterium
GGTGAAACACTACGGGGATGTCAAAGCCGTGGAAGACATCTCCTTTTCGGTCGCAAACGGCGAAATTCTGGGATTTTTGGGTCCCAACGGCGCCGGAAAAACGACGACCCTGAAAGTCATTACCGGGTACCTGTCACCCACATCCGGTAACGTATTCGTGGACGATTTTAATGTCATGGATGATTCGATGGAAATTCGCAGAATGATCGGCTATCTGCCGGAAATGAATCCGTTGTATCATGATATGCAAGTCTATGATTTTCTTGAATTCGTCGCCCGGGCGCGAGAGATTGACAAAAACCATTTCCGGTCGCGCCTGAATGATGTCATTGAGTTGTGCGGTCTGAAGGGGGTTGTCCACAAAAACATCAATGAACTGAGTAGAGGTTACTGCCAGCGGGTTGGACTGGCTCAGGCGATTATTCATGATCCCAAAATTCTGATCCTGGATGAGCCGACATCGGGTCTCGATCCGAATCAGATTGCGGAGATCAGAAGATTGATTCGGAATCTGGGGAAAGAGAAAACGGTGGTTATTTCCAGTCATATTCTGCAGGAAATGCAGGCCACAGCGGATCGTATGATCATTATCAACAATGGTGAAATCGTCGCCAACGGCACTGTGGATGAACTGATGAGCGATTTCAAAGGCAAAACCCGTCTGACCCTGGAACTGAAAAACGCTACCGAGGAATCGGTCAGGAAGGTCCAGTCCTTTCAGGACAGTATTCTGCTCTCCCAGTTTGAAGTAAAAGGTGATAGTGTTACTGCCGTTCTGGAGTATCCCAACGAAGTCGATCCGCGGGAAGAGATTTTCAGGTATGCGGTAAAAAATAAGTGGACGGTACTGGAGATGAGCCGCCACAAGACAAGCCTTGAAGAAGTATTCCGGACTCTTACGATAGAAGGAGGCAACAATGCGAAATAATTACACGATTCTTTACCGGAAAGAGGTTTCGTCCTTTTTTAACAGCCCGGTTGCCTATATCACACTGGTCGTGTTTTTACTGATCAATGCCTGGTTTGCCATGAGCACGTTTTTCCTGATCAATGAATCCGATCTGCGGGTCCTGTTTTCGGTCGTGCCGATTGTCTACCTGTTCTTTGTACCGGCAATTACCATGAGCCTGATCGCTAAAGAAAAAAATTCCGGGACCATGGAATTTATCACAACCCTGCCATTTTCCGATGGGGACATCATCGTGGCGAAATTCCTGGCAGCCCTGACGCTGGTCGGAGCGGCGTTGGCGTTTACGCTGGTGCATTTCTTCACATTGCTGATGATCGGCAATAATATCGATATCGGGGCGCTGTTGTCCGGTTATCTAGGCTTGCTGCTGGCTGGCGCGGCGTATACGGCGATCGGGACTTTCGGCAGTACTGTTACTGATAATCAGATTACGGCGTTTTTGATCAGTTTTATGATTATCTTCATCTTATTCATACTCGATAAGATTCTGATTTTTGTTCCCGGATTCCTGGGTCCAATTTTTCAGTTCCTGAGTATCGATTATCATTTGAATAATATCTCCAGAGGAGTGATTGACTCCCGTAACCTGGTGTATTTCGGCTCACTGATCGTCTTTTTTCTGCTTGTGAGCATTCGAATTCTGGAAATGAGGAAGTGGAGGTAGAAATGGCAATTATATTAAATAAAAAACAGTTTACCCTTTATATCGTCATGCTGGCTGCGATCATAGTGATCTTCAACTTTGTTTCGCGGGCCCTGTTTGTCCGTTTCGATCTGACGGAAAATAATATGTATTCCCTGTCAAATTCCAGTAAAAAGGTGATTGAAAAACTGGATGACCGCATGGTTGCCAAAGTTTTTTTCTCAAAGGATATTCCGGGACAATTGGCGAATTCCCGGCGCTATCTGCAGGATTTGCTGGAAGAGTACGAAGCCTATTCCAAAGGCCGGTTTCATTTTGAATTTATCGCTCCGGACGGCAATGAAGACGCTCAGGCCGAGGCCCGCAGTTACGGCATTCCGCCGATGCAGGCCCAGGTTATAGAGAATGACAAGTTGGAAATAAAGAATATCTACATGGGAATGGTTCTGCTCTACAACGATAAAAAGGAAACCATTCCGGCCATTCAAACCAATGAGGGTCTTGAATATACGCTGACCGCCACCATAAAAAAACTGACGGCCACGGATATGAAAACAGTCGGAATTGTCTCATCGGGCAAGCAGAAGATTACTACGAATAAATTACAGGAACAGCTCCGGCAAACCTATAACGTGCGAACGGTTTCTCTGGACACCGAAATTCCACTGGATATTCACACTCTGCTGCTGAATGGTTTTCAGGATTCGGTTTCTGCGGACCAATTATATAATCTTGATCAATATCTCATGCGGGGCGGCAAACTGTTTGTCGGTCAGGCGCATCAGGCCGACCATTTACAGGAAGGCTATGCTTCCAAGATCCAATCGAATATTTTTGATTTTTATGAGCATTACGGCATTAAAATCGGCAGCGATCTGCTGGTTGACCAGAAGTGCGGTCAGATCAGTATTCAGCAGCGCCGCGGATTCTTTTCATTCGCCAGTGCGGTCAACTACCCGGTATTTCCACTGATTCATAACTTTAACTCAGAGAACCTGATTGTGAAAAATCTCGAACAGCTTCGGGCTTTTTTCGTGAATGAAGTGTCACCTGCTGATTCCACCGTACAGTTTACATCATTAATGAGTACATCGGAAAAAACCGGCGCGATTTCACCGGGAATGGTGCCGCAAATGACGCCCTATGGGCAATACAGTATGGTGGAAGGCTATAATATTTCGCCCCATATTCCCAGTTCCCAGATGAACAATCCGGCGATGACCTCTTTCCCGTTGAAATCCAAGACCATTGCCGGTCTGGTGGAAGGATCGTTCCGGAGCTACTTCGCGGGTAATCCGGAATACAGTCAGAAAGACAATTTTCTTTCAACCGGTGAGAATGCCCAGATTCTGTTGATCGCTGATAATGAATTCTTCAATGATAACCGGGCTGCTGGCATTCCGGAAAATACCGATTTTATCCTGAATAGTATTGACTATCTCTCCGGCGATCAGGAATTGGTTGAGATTCGTTCCAGAACTGTCACTGCAAGACCATTGGACCAGCTGTCCGACGGCGCCCGCCGCTTCTGGAAATGGCTGAACATTGTCCTGCCGGCGTTTCTGGTGATCGTATTTGGCTTTTCACGCTGGAGAAAGAATGTCAGTAAACGTAAATTACTGGAGGGACTCTATGGCTAAGAAACAAAATCCCTGGATGAAATATGTTATCCTGCTGGCGGTGGCGGTGTTGCTGCTGCTGGTGGTTTCTCTGAAGAACCGTCGTTATCAGCCGAAAGTGACGGATGTTTTCGGTGTGAAGCTTGAAGATGTCAATGCGTTTACCATCAGTAAAGACACTTTATCTGTGACCTTACTAAAGGGCGATACCAGCTGGGTGTTTGCCGAACCGGATACCGGAATTATTAAAGACACAAAGATTGAGAGTTTCTTTAAGAATGTCGTCGAAGCGCAGAAATCCGGTTTTGTGACTAAGAATTCTGAAAAGTATGACCAGTATAATGTGTCCGATGAAAACGGCCTGAAAGTGGATCTGAAAAAGGGTGAGTTTGTGCTCGGAACCGTTTATCTGGGCCGCTCCAAAACCAGCTGGTCCCAGGATTACATCCGCTATCCCGACGATCCGAAAGTCTATACCAGCCAGAAGAAAATGCTCAGTTATGCAAGTGAGCGGGCGTCTTTCTGGCGCTAATAAATAGCGACCAACCCACCGAGGGGGCACGGTGATTGAAGTAACTGGTCTGAGCAAACAGTTTGGCGACGTTCGGGCCGTGGACGATTTGACCTTTCAGGTAAAAAAAGGCGAAATCCTCGGATTCCTTGGCCCGAATGCCGCCGGTAAAACCACAACCATGCGGATCATCACCGGAATTATTCCGGCATCGAGCGGTAAGGTCTCTGTAGCCGGTTTTGACGAATTTCATAATCCCAAAGAAGTAAAACGGCGGATCGGTTATCTGCCGGAAAATCCGCCGCTTTACCAGGATATGCGGGTTGAAGATTACCTGCGTTTTGTGGCCGCCATTAAAAACGTAAGATGTCGTTCGATCGATGCGGAAATTCGCCGTGTCTCGGAAAAGCTGGCGATTACCATGGTTTTGGATGACTTCATTGCATCTCTTTCCAGGGGATTCAAACAGCGGGTTGGTCTCGCTCAGGCGCTGATTGGCGATCCGCCGGTTCTGATTTTCGATGAACCGACTATCGGTCTTGATCCGCGGCAAATTATCGAAGTCCGTGAATTGATCAGAAACCTGGCCCATGAACATACGGTCATTCTGTCAACCCATATTCTGCCGGAAGTCAGCATGACCTGCGACCGGGTGGTGATTATCAACGAAGGCCGGCTGGTGGCTGTGGATACTCCGGAAAACCTGACAGACCGGTTGAAAGGTTCGGAGTCTGTCCAACTGGAAATTGAAGGTCCGTCGGACGAAATCATGAAAGTCCTGCAGACAATTCCGAAGGTTCGTTCCGTTGGCTGCAGCGCCACCCGAAAGGAAGAAATTTCGGAATACAGTATTGAAACCAATCTTGGGGCGGATATTCGCCGGGAATTAGCGGCGACGATTGTGAAAAACGGTTGGGGCCTGCTGGAGATGAAGACCGAAAAACTGAGCCTGGAAGACATTTTTCTGAAACTGACGACCAGTGAAGAGGGAATGAACTAATGCGGAACATTTTCTCCATTTTTAAACGGGATTTCCGCTCCTATTTCACGACACCGGTGGCCTATGTGGTTATCGGGCTCTTCCTGCTGGTGTCCGGGATATTTTATTATCTGCTGTTTTCCAGTTTCATGCAGTACAGTTATGCCGCCATGATGCAGCAGCAAGGTGTTC
>JAUSPJ010000120.1 GCA_030655795.1 Fidelibacterota bacterium
CGCGAATGAATATAATCAAGGCCGATCTCCAGGTCTGTGCGATTCAAGCGGTATCGGGAGAAATAGCTCAGTTTTTGGGAAAAGACAGTTCCCTTTGAAATGTGTCCCTTGGCGCTGTGAGCCACCGGAATGATACCAAAGGTTATATATCCCAGTACAGGTGTCTGGAGTGTAAAATCCCCATCGAATTGGGAATATGAAATGCCGGCGGACATTTGATGCCGGCGAATTGATTGTTCAGCAAGGATCGCCAGACCATGATTGCCGAAAGCTCCTCTGCCGAGACTTCTATAATCGATGAAGGACGGCGGATGATTGTCCGTGGTATATTTTAAGCGAGCATGGTTATAGCTTATTGCGATGGAGGGCCGGGTTTTATCCATCTGAAAAAAGACGATTGACGCCAGGGTCTGCTGCCAATTCACCGGAATATCCAGCAGGCGTTTTCCATTCAGCGCCACTTTGTTGGTCGTGTTAAAGTACTGGAATCGGCTCTGATTATCCGAGCTGAGGTGATTCAGGAGGAAGCGGATGTGGTAATTTTGATAAAATGGTCTTGAATACCAGGCGCCCATCTCGCTGGATTTTGATTTTGTTTGTGATGTAATCGGATTGCCAAAGGTACGCGGCAGCCAGTTCAGAAAGTATCTGTTCAGATTATAATCGCCGGAGCTAGGATATGAATTTATAACCAAATCTGCTGAAGATTCCGATTGCTGATATCGTCCCCTGAGACCCAGTGAATACGTTTGTTTACACATTGCCCAGACTGCGGAATAATCGAAAACGGCGGCGGACAGGTCTACCTGGACTGCGGTCTGATCGTTCTGGTTATCAGCCGATAGGTCGGCGACAGATGTTTTCACAAGCAGAATTTGAGAGTTTTCCCGAAATGGAAAAGAGGCATTTGCCGTATAAGAATTCCGGTTGATTGAGAATGCCGGCAATCCCGACAATTTTTTTCGATAGACATCATCATACTGAAAACTCAACTCGACCTTTGCTTCGGCTTCCCGGATTTGTGAATAATCAAGCGCCGGGATTAGATGAAAATTGGATAAAATATTGAACACCTGTGACCACTGGGCCCGGAGCGGGTGACTGACCAGGATAATGCAAAGGGGGAAAAGCAGAATACTCTTCCCCCTGTATAATCCTTTGTGAATATTCAAGCAGCCCCTATTTCATCAGTGTCATTTTGCGAGTCGTGATTTTTCCATCGATGGACAAGCGGCTGAAATAGACGCCTGACGGAAACGCGGCAGCGTCCCAGGCCGTGATAATTTTGCCCGCCTGATAATGTCCTTTGATTAATTCGGCAACCACTTCCCCATTGAGATTAATGACAGTCAACTTAACTTCAGCCGCCGCCGGCAGATCGAATTCGATTCTTGCCGTGGGATTAAAGGGATTCGGGTAGACCGGATACATTTTAAATTGCTTCGGCAGTATTGGCAGCTCAGCTATACCGGTTTGTTTATAACGATCCGGGAATAATCCGCCCAGCGTGCTGTCAACTCCGATGACGTATTTTTTCCACATTTGCAGAAAACTAGTGGGCGGATTATCGAACCAGGCGGAAAGATTAACCCGTTCGCCCTCAATCCAGGTAGTGGAATCAGGTTCGGCGAAATCGGTATATATTTCCCGGTTTATGTCTCTGAACATTTCCATTATAGAAGCCATTTCCGACGCGTTTATTTCAAATTCATCCTGATAGGGCTCCATGGCATTCATTAAATCCACCATATTGTCGTAAAAGGTGGCCATTTTTTCGAAGGCTTCCTCAAACCAGTCGCCCATCTCGTGAAATTTATCAATACCATAGGGGGTAACCGTGAGGAAGTTGGGATTCGATTGTTCGAGTATTAGAATGATATCCAGTTCGCTCTCGACATTTGAGAAATTCAATAATTCCGGATTCAAATCCAGATCAAACATTTGACTGAGTTCATCAAAAATGCCGGTTATCCCTTCAGCAATCATCGACATGCCGTCGATTGCCATCTCGATCATTTCGGTTGCCATGATGACCTGCGAAACCGTCAAATAGGTGATGGAAAATTCTGAATTGGGGCCGAGCTCGTAGGGTCCCCGTTCGTCGATATTTTCCTTAATCAGGATAACGTAATTGGTCAATTCATCGCTTTGGATATATTGATCGATATGGTAGCGAATCTCGGAGATCTGATCCTGCAAATCGAAACTGCTCCAGTCGTAGTAGAATATCAGGCTGTCAATGCGTCCTTCGGAAATAAAGCGAAGGGCTTCCTCAATATTACCGAAATACTCTTCATCGGTCAACAAATCATAGATAAGTGTCAAAGCGATACCAAAATGCTCATCCGCTGTCTTGACCGGTTTAAGGTTTAAAAGCGCTTGATATGCATGGATTTTCAACTCAAACATTGCTCGTGAGTCGTTGGCATTTAAAATAATATCGGATGCAATCATAGCGTACATATCGGAAGTTAATCCCCCGGGGAATGTATTGCTGAATGTGTAAGTTGCCAATTCTCCCTGTCGGTAATAATCCTGGTAAACGCCCCAGGGACCGTCGTGATGTGCCAGGCTTTCGATCAGACCTCGTGGTCGGATTGTCTTATTTTCATTCTCGG
>JAUSPJ010000123.1 GCA_030655795.1 Fidelibacterota bacterium
GCCAACGAAATAAATACCCGGCGGCAGCTGAATATAATAGGGCGCTTCCTCCACTGTTGTACCCAAGGCTGATCCGTAGGCCACAATATGGGCAAAAAAGGAATCCACAGAACTGTAATCCAGGCTGAATTCCGCGACCACCACCACAGCGTCTACCAGACTGTCCGGAAACACGACTGCCCCGCTCAGAGTATCCACGGGAAAATGCACAACTCCCTCGATACCAGCGACGGGATCCAGGCCCTCTTCGCAGCTAATTAATAGACAGACCATCAAAAACGTCAGAAATAGATATTTTCTCATGGTGGCTAAAGTTAAATTGCTTTTTAGATAAGTGCCAATAAATTTTTCGCTTGACGGATTAATTAATTATTTCGTAAAACAGCCACAATCCGTTCGGCGGTGTGGCCGTCCCAGTACTCGGGAATCTTCCCTTTTTTCACATTCCCGTCAAGAATGGCCATAGTTCTAGCCAAAATCTTTTCGGGATCGGAGCCCACCAGTTCGTTGGTGCCCTCCCAGATGGTTACCGGACGTTCGGTATTTTCCCGCAATGTCAGGCAGGGCACTCCGAGTACAGTGCTCTCTTCCTGCAGTCCGCCGCTGTCGGTGAGCACCAGTCTGGCATCCTTCTGCAGCTTCATAAAGTCGTGATAACCGAGGGGTTCGGTGATTTTCAAATTGGGCAGTTCCAGGTAACGACCCATCCCGAATTCCTGAAGCATTTTGAGGGTCCGGGGATGCATGGGAAAGACAATGGGCATGCGCTGTTGAATGGTTTCCAGGGTACTGAAAAGACCTTTGAAAATTTCGTCCTGGTCCACATTAGAGGGCCGGTGCAGGGTGATCAGGATATAATTACCCGGGATGACGCCCAGTTCCTGGTGAATCCGGCGCTGATCCACTTTGGGCATATAATAATATAAGGAGTCGATCATGGTGTTGCCGACAAAGAAAATCTTCGCTTTGGCGATTCCTTCGGCCTGCAGATTTTCGTCGGCATCCCGGCTGCTGGTAAATAGGTAATCGGAAATATTATCTGTCACGATGCGGTTGATCTCTTCGGGCATATTCCAGTCCCGGGAGCGCAGACCGCCTTCGATGTGACCGACCTTGATGTGCAGTTTCACCGCCACCAGGGAGCAGGCCACCGTGGAGTTCACATCCCCGGCCACCAGCACATGGTCCGGTTGATCATCGAGGATAGCCTTTTCATATTCGATCATAATCCTGCCGGTCTGTTCACCGTGGCGGCCGGAACCGACTCCGAGATAGATATGGGGTTTGGGCAGTTCCAGTTCCCGGAAAAAGATGTCCGACATTTTCTCATCGTAATGCTGACCGGTATGCACCAGGCGGCATTGAAATTCGGTGGGATATTTCAGCAGTTCCCGGTAAATGGGCGCGGCTTTCATATAATTGGGTCGGGCGCCGACGATCAGATCGATTTTCATACAGACTCCTTTAAAACCACAAAGACACTAAGACACTAAGATTTGTATTCATTACGCGGGCAGAATATACGGAATATTCAGTGAAATGTGAATAGTGAACAATCTTGATACTCGATACTTGATACTGGTGTCTAATTTTGTTCATTGTTATACGGAGCACCACGGAAACGACACTGATGTACACAGAGATTATTTTAGAACCGAATTAATCCTTAGTAGCGCAGAATTTAAAAAAATCACACCTTAATGGTCATCCCGATCCTGCCGCTGCGGAACTGAAATCAGATATGTCTTGAGCAACTTTATCTGACCCGATCTCTCACCCCAATAAATTGGGGGTTCGAGATGACTGTTTCGACATGGAGAACGGATAGGACTAAGAACCACAAAGACACTAAGGCACTAAGATTTGTGTTCATTACGCGGGCAGAATATACGGAATAATTTTATGAAATGGGAAACCTGAAACAGATAACCACAAAGACACTAAGGCACTAAGATGTTTATTTGTTTATTAGTATATACTGGATAATGGAAATTGTCCCGGAGGGACTCCTCTGGAGGATACTGGATGCTGGATACTGGATGCTGGATACTGGATAATGGATGCTGGATACTGGATAATGGATAATGGAAATTTGAAATTAGAAATTGTCCCGGAGGGACTCCTCTGGAGGATAATGGATACTGAATAATGGATACTGGATTGATCGCCCATGCCACATCCCGATCAATCGGGACTTTGCAGGGCTGGCGTGTAACGCGTGACGGGTAACTCGTAACGAGTTCGAGTGTGGTCAGGACATCGGTAACACTTTTAGTGCTCGAACAATTTTTATAGTATTAGAAAAACAGACAAAAATCTCCGCGTAACTCCGTGTTTTCTCCGTGAACCTTCGAATCCTTCGGGATCATCTTACCCTAATTTAAAATTTAAAATTGCTTCGTGTCTTAGAGTCTTCGTGGTTTCTAAAACCTGAACCGGAAATCCCAATGAATCCCCAGGGTCAGGATCAGGTTCTGCTGATCGTAAGGCGTATGGTTAACATTCTGAATGGTCTGGTAATTCAGACGCAGAAAACCGTAGCGCTGATAGGAGGGCAACCAGCGGAGTTCCAGGCCCAGATCCAGGGTCTTCTCCACTACGCCGGTGGGAAAGGGTTCATCATAGCCGCTTTCCATGGTCACTGTGGAATCCATCCAGGGCGAATTACAGGCCACATTCATCTCCCCCTCACCCTGCCGCAGGTAACGAACATTCAGAATGGCCTGCCATCTGTTCAGATACTTCTTTATTTCCAAATCCCAGCAATCCAGATCACTTCCTTGTGAGTAACCGATGGGCACATTGCGATGGGTATGCCATTCAATGGGATTAGTGGTTTTATAGGTCCGGTTGGTCAGGGCTGTGTATTCCAGGCCCAGGTAAAGACCTTCAATATTCAACGGGTCGGCCAGATCAAAGCCGGCCACAAGGCCCAGTTCGTTGGGTTCCAGGTCGCCGACAAGCTCATTATCCAACTGGATATCATCTATCAGAATCTCGGTATAGGCATACCAGCGCTCACCGGTATAACTGAGTTCCACAGTACCGAGGGTATTGCCCGCTAAACCGGGGCCGTTCATCTGCTCCCCGTGGTAAAAGATAAAGGGGTTCAGATAGGCGAATTCCAGGCGCTGTCTCACTCCGCCATAGAGCACGGCTTCGGTAACAGAAAATTGCCAGCGCTGCAAGTAGAGCGTCAGGCGGTGGCTGTTGAGATAACGATCGGCGCCGTTGATGGGATCCAGTTGGGCAGCCATGGACTGGAAATTGAAGTTTTTATTGAAAAACTCAAACCGAATCTGGTCCATGGGCCGGGCAGCGCTGGAAAAGAGCAGATTGGCGCCGCGGCCGGGACCATTGACCATATAACTGCGTCCCAGCGTGACACGGCTGAATTTCGTCTGCCAGAGCATATAGGCCTGCTCGGTATAACCGGATATTCCCCGCCATTCTTTTCCAAGATAGTTCGGATCCTCGGTTGCATAGGGATTGATGGCCATGACATTCACCACACTGATCCCATAGGGCAATATGGCTGCAGCAAAACTGCGCAACTCGGGATAAACCTTGCCGGGATCGCTGACCGTACTGAGATCGAAACGCCCGCCGACGTAAAACTGCGCTTCCATGACCTGGTTCACCAGGACTTTCTCTATCAGGCGATTCAGCAGCCCACTGGTTTCCGTGGTGTCGCCATAGGTATAAGATTGCCGGACCTGGAGCAAAAGACTGCGCTGAGTGCCGGTCAACGAGGTTTTCGACAGGTCCCTGCGAAGGGTTTTGATCAGTTGGTCGGAAAGCGCCGGCAGTTGATTCAGATCCAGCCCGGACAGGGTTCCGGATATCTGCAGGTAGCGCAGGTCGCTGTTTACCAGATCGTAAGGGGAAAGGTGGACCTGGGCAGAAAGTTGAAAGTGGAAAGTTGAAATTAGAAAGTAGAAAGTAGAAAGTTGAAAGAATAAAATGGCTTTTTTCATAGTGGAAGTAATTTACGGAATCGATGGTCAAGTTGAAAGTCGAAATGAAACCACTAAGACACTAAGGCACTAAGATGTTTATTTGTTTATTAGTATATACTTGGCAAGTTTCATAACATCGTACACACTTCTTAGTAGCACTAGCTTTGTCATAACATCGTACACACTTCAGCAAAAATGATTAACCGGAATGTTGTCTTTAACTGTTTCTCTGAGGTTATATTTAACGGTATCAAATGTCCTCCATTCTGATTCTTTTGTACTTTTATGATAGAATTTTAATACCTGTTTTTCGGTAAAAATCGTTGCCCAAATATATTCAAAGCTAAGGTCTTTGCTGATGTAAAATGTCTCATTGAATACATTGATCTTTCCTTCCTCATTAACCAACCTAATAAAATGTACTTTCCCTTTTGTAATTGGTAATTCGGTACATAAATCATAGTAGAAATTCTCCGGAAAAAAACGTGTGGTATAAGAGCGTAGAGATTGTTTGCTGAATTGCTCTTTTCTATATACCTGATAGTCGTTATGCTTATTTTTGAAGTTCTGCGCCTCTTTTCTCAAATGCTCTAAATCTGTAAATTTTTGAGATAACCAAAGACGTTCATTAAACCGGCTGTTAAAACTTTCTATGTGGGCATTACGCCAAGGCTCATGAAACGGGATAAAAATCATTTCAACACCAAAGTTCAAGCAAAAACGTGTGAGCTTTCCAAAGGTTCGGGGATGATAAAGACTTCCTCTGAAGCTGGCTTCGTTGTCTAATTGTAAATATTCTGAGATTCCATATTCTTTCCAATCCTCGACGATAAAGCTTATTATACTATCGGCACCCTTTGATGTATACTGGTTTAAATTAGCCTGTGAGGTGAAAACATCGATTCGATTGACAGACACCACCTTGCCATAACCGATGATGTATCTGGGCGTAACTAAATCCAGTTGATATATCTGCCCCGGGTGTTGAACACGTAGGGAAGGATAATACACCTTAGATTCTTTGGTGACTCTGTTTTTCGCGTTGTTTTGTATCAAACCGTTTCGCTTAATTACTCGATTAATTGTTGACAAATTTGGTTTTTTAGTATAGCCTGCTTTGTCCAACTCCTGGTGAATTGCAACAGCGCCATAATAGGAATATCTTGTTTCCGGAGTGCAATGAGTCATCAGCTTTTTTCGTATCTCAACAATCTTGTTTTCAAGTGTTTCATCAATCTTTGCATGTTTCCTGTTTGGCTCTTTTGACGCATCTAAATACCAGTCAGATTCCCCAGTTTTGTAACGCTTTATCCATTTGTAAACCCAATTTCTGGTTCGATGAAGTTTAATATGTATGTCGGTTGGATTGTTACCTTCCTTATACAAACTGATACAATGTTTACGATCTGCAATTTCATTTGAAGATGTTAGACTTTTTTTTAGACATTGTTCTTTTACCTTTTATCTGAAGTTACGCAAAGTGTACACGATGTTATGACATAAATAGTGTGTACGATGTTATGAGATCCGCCACATAATGTCTAAACGACAGCGGTTTCTCTCTTGATGTTCTTCTCAATCTTACCGCTCTTGGTCTTGCCAAGTTCCTTTTGCACAATCTCCTTGACGATTTCTTTGACCCTGGCCTGATTCGTCTTTGAGCCGACCCGGC
>JAUSPJ010000144.1 GCA_030655795.1 Fidelibacterota bacterium
TTTTCAACTCTAATTTTATATTCCCCTCTTACTAGTCGTTTTTGTCTTTCAGTGGATAAACCAAAATCGAATTCCCCATTAATAAAAACCTTTATCGGTGTTTGGGGAATATTTATAAATAGATGTCCTGAAATATCCTCAAGATTTACGATTTTCTCTGTTGTTTCTCCCTCCTTGATAGTTATTTCTTCTACTTTTTTGTTGTAAAAGGGAGATTTTGGATTAATAAAAATCTTATATTTACCGGCAATAAGTTCTGCTTTATACGGAGATGTTCCTTCAACAGGAAGCCCTTCTATTTTAAAATAAGCATTCGCCTCCTCAGGAAATATTGTTAAGAAAATATTCCCTTTTTTCGAGCTTGACAGTTCTTCAATTTTTTCACCATGAATTTTTGCTATCCACACGTCTTTCGGATTAAGTACAATTCCAACTTCTTGCAGAATTATTTTCAGCGGTTCATAACCGGAACAAAATATTTCCAGTACTCTCTCATTGCTGGAAATATAAACCATATCCTGCCCAGGTTTTTTATCTACTTTTATAATTCCGTTGTAAGAATCATAAGATAATCCTTCAAGATTACTTATTACTTTTATTCCTGCACAGAAACGACCATTGGCATCCCGTACCGCAACGATTTCTGACGTAGATTTTTCCGGAGTTCCAGCAATTTGCATTTTTGATGTTTCAGCAGAAATTGATGAGGCACAAAACATAAAAATAGAGATGATGATATTTTTATGAATAAACCGATTATACAATTTTTTCATAGTCAAAATATCCAGGATTCGTATACTCATTTATCTCTGATATTTTTTCTTTTGTGTCCATCGACAAATATCCCATAAATAAGTCAACGTATGTAAATATTGAGTATCTTCTCATAGTCATTATCTTTTTTTATGCCGGTTTGATAATACGGAATTCTTAAGAGGGAAGCAACTGTTTTTTTAACACTGTTATCAGGCATTGTATCCCTGTATTCGGTTCGGATTTTCTATCTATTTAGCGGCGTCTTTTTAAATAAGTTACTTTTCCGGTTTAGTTTTCTCCGGTTCCTCAGTGGTCTTATTATCCGGTGAGTCGGTTTTTTCAGGAGCAGGCTTTGGACCGGGTTCGGTTTTTTGAGGTTCCGGCTGTGGTTTTATTGAGGGTTTCAGTTTAGTTTTTCGAGGTTCAGGTTGTGGTTTTACCGTCTTCGTTTCGCTGTTTTTTCTGTTCTTGACATCCGGCGTTAAGGGAACCGGTTTGATCTCTTCCGTTTTGGACGGAATTATTTTTTCCGGTTCGGGACTCGGTTTTTCCTTGACCGGCAGATCAGGATTCGGTGTGGGTGTCGGTGATGGGAACGGCAATGCATCTGGCTTCGGTGTTGGATTCGGTCCGGGCGTAATTGTCGAATCAACTTCCTCTGTCAGTTTTTTCGGTTTCTCATATTCAATTGTTATAAGCTCATTCTTTTTCTGCATCTGGTAGGAATTATACTTGGCCGCTTTCTTCATCATCTGCAAATCATCCGCGGAACTACTGGTTGCCCGGCTGGCACTGCCGTATTTATTGTATTCAGTTTCCTTCTTTTCAAGTTCCGCAAACTGCTGGGAATATTTATGAATGGTTAAAACCTGTTTCTTGAGATCGGTACTTTTATATTCTTTAGCAGAATTGGCCACCTGGACTGCCTGTTTGGCTAAAGATTGCTGTATTTCACCCAGATTGCTTTCATTTGCCCGTTGCACAACGGACTGTAGCTCTATTGTTGAGTTCAGCAAGGTCAGCCGTTCACCCACATAGGGATTGCGGTAATAATCCCGGTTTTCCGGCTTCGTCGTGGATTTAATATACACCGGTGAATTCGATTGAATCCGCTTACCTTTATTCACGACATCATCATATTGCAGGGCCACATCCGCCAGTCGCAGCGAATCCGCAATGGTTTTCGGCAACTGCAATTCAAAGGTGATGGAATAGTGATCGTTGGAAAAAATATCACCCATCGACACTTGGGTTTGATTTTCATTGGTCTCGGAAAGATAACCGGCCACATTCAGAACTTTGACACCGGGAGCGGTGCGAATCTGAATTTTCACATTCTGAGCGGCAACCGCCAGTAAACCGGACATCTCACTGGCAAAAATCGTCGGGATTTCCTCCGGTGAATGAATGAAATAATAATTCCCCACACCCAATTCCGCTAATCCGAGTAACAGGTCCTCGTCGTAATCCGCTCCAACGCCAAAGGTTGAAATTGACATGCCCTGGGTGGATTTATCGTAGCAGATTTCCTGCAATTTATCGGCCCGGGTCACACCTTCATTCGCCAGTCCGTCTGACAAAAGCAGAACACGATTCACCTGTCCGGTTTTCAGATTCTTAGCGACCTGAGAATAACCCTCCAGCATACCGCCGCTGAGATTGGTCGAACCGCCGCTAGTGATATCATCGATGAGTCCGATAATCTTCCGTTTATTCTTGGCGTTCTGTGCCGGTACAACCAGCTGCACCTTCGATTCATAGGTAATCAAGGAGACAATATCATCTTCCGACATATTCTGCACAATGAAACTGGCGGAATTTTTAGCATAATCCAGTTTTCGTTCCCTTGCCATACTGCCGCTGCGGTCGATCACCAGGGCCAGATTCAGCGGTATCCGGTCCCGCCTGGGAACTTCCTTGGAATAGATGTCCACCTGCAGAAATACGGATTCACCGCTGCCGTTTAACCAGACCGGCTGATCGAGGGCGGTTTCCAGTTTCAGGACCTGATCATCATACACACTCAGCGGTTCATACTCAAAATCCGGATTCATTATCACTTCATCCCCGGTTAGTTTGCGGATAATTTGTTCCGCCAGTTCATCGGTTGCCCGGATTATTTCATCATCGGAAAGCCATTCTTTTTTCTCTGCCAGAAGCACTTCAGCACTTGCCACATCCACCAGCCGGGCATCAATCCGGTAAACATTTCCCCCTGCGGTAAT
>JAUSPJ010000148.1 GCA_030655795.1 Fidelibacterota bacterium
GACGCGAAAGAGGTTACTTTTAAGCCAGTTTCAAAGGATTCTTTTTTCAAAAAAGTTCTCTGCAAATGGCTAAATGGTTACACGGAACGATCTAAATGGGGACGGGGTGATGGTTATCTTTGCCTTTGAGCAGACGGGGCATTGTTCACAATCCATTGTCCGTATAAGGCCGTTGAGCCACGAGCGTCCAATGCCAGCAGAACCTGCGCAATAAAGGGATTCGCGATAAAAAATCATCACACGCAACAAGCGCCCGCTGCAGAGCAATCGGCAGGTCAATCATCCGTTCTGCCGGCCGCTTTGAATTTATATACAGTATGGCAAGATGAACAAAACCGCCGAGGTACCAGATGCGCTGCAAACTCACCTTTTTCAGACCTTCCGCCCTGATGAAACTCTCGAAATCTGTTTCGACAAATCCTTTAGTTTCCATATCACCGATTGAAATTTCTCCTGGGTTAATTTTCCGGTACGGGTGCAGCATTCTACTAAAAAATTTCAACACTGGCATGACCGTATAATAAGGCCACCGATTAGGCTCAAAACCGATCACCAGTTGACCGCCCGGCTTAAGAGCACGGTTTGCTGCTGCAAAAAAACGTCCAGGAGAAGGTAAATGGTGAAGCGCCCCAACAATCAATATTGCATCCAGGCTCTGATCCGGACATGGCAATTGCTCGGCATCGCAAACAACAAACACTGCGCGGGCGTTCTGGCCATCATCGACCGCACGCCTGCGTGCTCTCTTTACCATACCGACAGCAATATCGCTCTCAATTACTGTAAGCCCCATATCTTTCAGCCGGCAAGCTTCTAATCCGCCGCCGCCGCCGACCACAAAGACAACGGCCCCCTCTTGGTAACTACTGAAACAAGTCAAGTAGTCATCATGATAACGAGACACGCGGTATGAGAACCTATGGGCGCGCTCTGCAAAGTAATCCGCCTCATTCGAGTGGAATTCAGCTTCAAGCACTTTGAATTGATCCAGTTTCGGCGGCAACAGGATCGGAATCCCGTCTTTCACAGGATATGCCGCCTTGCAGGATAAACATTCCACCCGATTAACGCCGACGCTCGTCAAACTCCCCCGGCATAATGGACATGCCAAAAATGACATCAGATCATTCAATATGAAAACTCCTTTTCATTCTAAATTTCGGCGGTCAGTCTTATGCCCGCAATGGCCTGCAATTTTCTTATGGCCCATATGGCTGACGCTATAATTTGTAAATTAATTAAAGTCATTTTTTTAATTTTTCGATTTTTTATTAAATATCCCAGCCATATAAAAGGACTGTATAAAACGCGTAAAGGGAAGCAGAAGAGAATCATCAGCACGTAAGACAAAGCTGTTCGACTGCCTCCACCATATTCTAAAAAATAAAGGTAATCAGTTTCACAATACAACTTTGCTATATTTGCTATCCATTTCGGATCTGCCTTTGAACGACTTATTCCCACAAAATGCACTATTTCAACATCTGCCAGATAATGGATTCTAAATCCGGCCTTTTTTATCCTGCAGCAATATTCTACATCCTCATAAAACATTGGCAATTTTTCATCTAATCCGCCCAGCTTTCTATAAATAGATCTTGGAAACATCATATAGCCGCCGTGAAGCAAATCCACGTCGCAACTACTATTATGATCCCAATATCCCATATCTGATGGTTTAATAAACTTCCATTTCGGGAATATTGTGTCAATAAAGAAGATTTGCCAGAACTTACTCCAGAGCGACGGAAATGATCTGGCGCATGAAAACAATATTTCACCGTTGCCCTTGAGTGTTTTAACGCCAAGGCAACCGATGGAATCTTCATTTTTTAAAACACGCAAGGATTGATGAAGAGTGTTATTTTTGACCAAGGTGTCAGGATTAAGCATAAGAAGATATTGGCCCCGCGCAATTTTAAAAGCCTGATTATTTGCAGCAGGAAACCCGACATTCTTTTTATTTTTAATTAATATTACCTCTGGAAAACAGACGGCAATACTTTCTGCTGAATTATCGGATGAACAATTATCCACAACGATTATTTCATATTTTAATTCATCAGCATTTTCCCTGATAGACATAATACATTTTTGCAAATAGCCCCATGAATTCCAGTTTACAATAACAATCGACAGGTCAATGTGCTCATTAGAACCTATCTGCCGTTTACGACAGGTCTCAGACAAACAATATCTGTCCTGCCCATCAGCACCGAATATTATTACCTTCACTTGATCGGCGCCTTTTCGTTGGAAACGATCTCTATCTTGGGAAGCGGAAATATCAGACACGTTCCTCTATCCAGGATTTCCCGTTCCCTCTTGATAAACTCATCCTTGAAATGCCAGGGCAATACCAGGTAATAATCAGGATTCATTGCGCGTGACTCTGCTTCGCTGATAATTGGAATGTCTGTGCCCAGAGTGTGGGCGCCGTATTTTTCCGGGCTCCTTTCTGCAGCATAGTCGATAATTCTATTATCGATACCGCACCATTGTAAAATAGTGTTGCCTTTAGTAGACGCGCCGTATATATGAATTTTCTTACCTTCCATCTTGAGTTTCTTTAGTAAAGCAATCAATTCATCCCGGTGAATGTTTATTCTGTTCTGGAAGTTTTTATAGGGTTTGTCGGTGTCGAGTTCAAGATCGAACTCGTCCTGGTGCATTGCCCGGATATTTTGAAGGTATGTTTCATTCTTATATCTGAAGTTTGTGATATGTGTTGCATAACAGCGCAAACTCCCGCCATTGATGTCATTGAGTGTTGCATTGAATATTTTCATTCCGCTCTGCCGCAAAATATATTCGATAACCGCAAGACTGTAGAATTCCAAATGCTCATGGCAAATAGTGTCGTATGACGTCATCTTGAGCATCGCGGGCATATAAGACATCTCAAATATCCAGATGCCCTCCGGGGCAAGGATGTTTTTTATGCCTTTGGCAAACGCTACCGGATCTTCCAGATCGTAAAACATTGCTATGGAAGTAATGATATCCATCTTTGTCTCCTGTAAACAGTCCAGAAGTTCATCTGATGGAAATATATCCCGAATGACTGTTGCCACACTTTTATCAATTTCCTGAGCCACATCGGACGGATCAACGCCGAATTTACGGAATCCTTGCGGGTAGTAATTAAATAATGTCCCATCATTACACCCGATATCCAGGACAGTACTGCTCGACTTATTAAGAATAGAC
>JAUSPJ010000152.1 GCA_030655795.1 Fidelibacterota bacterium
ATCTGGCGGTAAAGTACCATCCTGATAAAGTTGCCAAGCTCGGCCCGGAAATTCAGAATTTGGCCGAGGAGAAATTCAAGGCCATCAATAACGCCTACCAGACAATCCGCAAGGAGCGGGGCTTTTAATTCATTTGCCCGGACGAATAAAATAAATGGAAACCACAGCCAATAATATAAAACTTACAATTGATTTGAAGGTTTTACAGCACACTATTCTGCATTATAAAACGATAGATTCTACGAACCGGTTTTTACTGGATGCCGAGGACCTTCGAAATGGGACGGTTGTATTGGCGGACGATCAGACGGCCGGGCGCGGGCGCTTTAACCGGGTGTGGCAAAGCCTTCCCGAAAAAGCGCTCCTGTTTTCGATTCTTCTGAACAAATTTTACAATCTGAGAACGCCGGCCGTCTATACGTTTTTGGCGGCGGTTGGTGTTTATCGGGGACTTCGGAAAATCTTGCCCGCCAGCATAAATTTGTCATTAAAATGGCCGAACGATGTCTTGCTCAATGGAAAAAAGGTTTGTGGAATATTGGTCCAGGGTAAAATAGCGGGCGGATGCTATGAAAAATTGGTTATCGGTATCGGGTTGAATGTAAATCAGCCGCCGCAGTTCTTTGTAGACAAACTGGAGCGCGCCACATCATTGGCGGCAGAAACGGGCGTCGAATGGAACCGCGACGAGGTATTAAATCACGCGTTAACAGCCATTGATCACCTGTTAATTGTGTTGCAGGAATCGGGGGAAAGGCCTATTATTGTAATGTGGCAGGATGCTTGTGAATCTATTGGTCAGGAAATCGCCATTGATGATGGCAAAAAGGTCTACCGGGGCATTTTTGACGGTCTTTCGGAAGACGGTGGGCTGCGGCTTCAGACCAAATCCGGCCCAATGCAGTTTTATGCCGGGGATGTAACAGTTTTAAAGGAGCAAAACAATGCTGTTAGCGATTGATATTGGCAATACCAATACGGTTGTGGGAATTTATCGAGGGGAACAGCTGCTGGAAAGCTGGCGCCTTGTCAGCTCGCACACCCGAACTATCGATGAATATTGGATAATGGTAAAACAGCTGTGCAATTCGGCCGACATTCCGACAGATAAAATTTCTGATATTGCGATCAGCTCGGTAGTTCCGGAATTGACAAACAGCTTCATAAAAATGAGCCGGGTTCATTTTGGACTTGAACCCCTTGTTGTAGGCAGCCATCTGAATTTGGGTATGAACCTGCTGGTGCGCGAACCCAAGCAGATAGGGGCCGACCGGCTCTGTAATGTCGTGGCGGCCAAACAGTATTATCAATGTCCGTTAATTGTTGTAGACCTGGGTACGGCGACGACCTTTGATGTCTTGAGCGGAGACGGAGATTATTTGGGAGGGGCAATTTCTCCCGGCTTGGTAACCGGATCTTTGGAATTAATTCGTCGGGCCGCCCAATTGCACGAAATTGACCTTCAATATCCTGATAATTTTATTGGAAAAACGACAAAAGAGCACATGCAGAGCGGAATTTTTGTTGGACACATTGCCATGATTGAGGGTATTGTTGAAAGAATCATTACCGAACTGGGAGAGAAAAACGTTTTCGTTGTTGCAACGGGGGGACATTCCGAGGAGATTGCCAAACACACGGATAGTGTGGATATAGTCAATAAGTATCTGACCCTTAACGGACTGCGCCTGATTTTTAATTTAAACAGAAAAAAGCGGGAACAATGATTTATAAGCAGCTGGGAAAACGTGGACCAAAAGTATCAACTGTGGGCTTTGGGGCCTGGGCCATCGGTGGCATGAATTGGGGACCGACCGATGACAGCGTGTCCAAAAAAGCGCTTCACGAGGCGCTGGATTTGGGAGTAACGTTTATCGATACGGCGGATGTATATGGCTTTGGGCATTCAGAGCAGTTAATTGCCGATGTTATGGCCGAGCGAGGTGGAAAAGGCGATATCATTGTCGCTACTAAGGCGGGCAATGATTTTTACAATGCGGATCAATCTGACGACGAAGGCTATGGATCAATTCGGCAGACATACACAAAAGAATATATTATTTATGCCGCCGAGCAGAGCTCAAAGCGCCTAAAGGTGGATACGCTGGACCTATTGCAGCTCCATTCCGGAGATTTGGGAAAATTGGATAGAGACGAGCCATGGAAAGCGCTTGAAACATTGAAAAAAGACGGTAAAATCAGATATGCCGGCTGGAGCGTTCAATCATTTCAGGAAACCAATCAGGCATTTTTGCTGGATCGGTATCATGACATCGTAGACACAATACAGGTTCGCTATAATTTACTCGAGCGAGAGGCAGAAAATGTATTGTTTCCGAAAGCGATCGATTATGGAATTGGGGTCATTGTACGGATTCCCCTTCTGTTTGGCCTGCTGACGGGAAAATTCAACCGGCAGTCACGATTTACCGACGACGACCACCGTAGCATGAATCTGTCTCCGGAAAAACTGGACAAGTACCTGAGCGATCTCGAAAATTCCGCGCCTTTATTTGAGCGCTACGCGGAACAGAGTATGGCCCAGCTAAGCCTGCGTTTTTGTCTGTCTCACGACG
>JAUSPJ010000156.1 GCA_030655795.1 Fidelibacterota bacterium
CCCGGGCGATGGTGATTCTTTCAACTTTGCCGTCTCCTTCGGCGGAAAGAATGGTATGATTCAGATAGAGTGGAACACCCATGCGCTGAATTTTATCCGCATGGACCCTGTAACCGGAAACGCTGTCCAGAATATCACAAATTCCAACCGCCTGAATGTCAGCTTGAAGCGCATGATAGGCCGCGATCAGCCCCACGTTGCCGCTGCCGATAATAAACACCCGGTCCGATGAGTGGATCAGGTCGCGATTGACCAGCGTTTGAAAAGCGCCGGCGCCATAGACTCCGGGCAGATTATTGCCGGGGAAAACCAGTGACTTTTCACGGGCGCCCGGTGAGACAATCAATCCTTTAAAATCAATAATGACATAGCGGCGGTTTTCGATAAAAACCCCGGCTTTTTGGTCCTTGAAAATACCCACCACCGAAGAATTTGTGAATACCCGGACATTCGGATATTGCCGCAGCTCCTTTTCCAGTTTTTTTCCAATATCGATTCCCCGGGTTCCGGCATAACAATCCTCAATCGAACCGAAGAATTTATGGGTTTGGAGCAACAATTTACCGCCCAACTGCGCCTTGTCATCGATCAGGATGACTGAAAATCCCAGCTTCGCCAGTTCAATTGTCGCGGTCAGGCCTGATGGACCGCCGCCGACAACCAGAACATCGCATTCTTCAATAATTTTCCGGTGCTTTTCCAGCGGACGATCATCTTTCGGGATTTCCGGAAGGTGGATTAATGGAAAAATTTCCATATTTTCCCGGAGTGGTGTGACACAGGATTTTAACGGAAATCCGTTAATGATCAACGTGCAGTGTGAACATTGTCCGTTGGCGCAAAACAGGCCCTGAGGAGTATCCCCCCTGGAATGAATATTGAAGATATGAATACCGTTTGCGATTAGCGCGGATGAGACGGCTTCGCCTTCAAAACCGGTAAATTCTTTACCTTTGAAAAAAAAACGGACGTTTTTTCTATTTTCGGGAATTTCCAGTATGGGATGGTGATGGATACGATTCATTATTCCTCTCGATACATTGCGGCTGTCGAAAAATGCCTTAATATTTTTGTCAAAAGCTGTGCCAGTATAAATAATGCTTGTCTGCCACGGTATTGTGAATATGCGTTTTATATTACCGAAAAAATGATATATTTATCCTATTAATAAAAGGTGAAGCGCTATAAGATAATGGAGATTCAAGTTATGAAGCAGGCTGTTCTTACGGTTGAAATTCTATTCACTCTGGTTATTTTGTCAGGTTTTTTTTCGTGTTCAAAAAAACCATCCTATATGGAAATGATAATGAATGGCGATTTCAGTGAAGCCCGCCGTCTGATTAACCAGGATTTGTCGATGAATGACTATCTGACCCCGAATCTCCGAGCAATGCTGGAGCTGCACCTGGTACGCATGGACCGGATTGAAAAAGATTTTACGTTAACGGAATCAGAAGTAATTGATTACATAAAAGAGTATGTCCCCGAGGTGATAACTGAAAATCTGCGCCAATGGGAAACGGATAAGTCGCTGGAATATAAGATTATTGATGGTCAAAAACGCTATTTTAAAAATGCGCAATACAACCTGTTTCGCCTGGATCCGGAATTGAAAGCGCTTAAGAAAAAGATCGATAGTGAGCGCGGTGAGGATTCTGGCAAAAAGGAATTCCCGTTAGATGAACATATCGCTTCAATTATCGCCGAGGCTAAAGAGAGCGGTAATAAATATGTAAAACCGGTAAAAATGCGCATTAAACAGAGCCTGATCGTGGACGAGAATGTAGTGCCTGATGGAAAAACAATTCGCTGCTGGATTCCCTTTCCAAGGGAAATTGAAAATCGTCAAACCGATATAAAAATTCTTTCTACAGAACCGGCTGCTTATCAATTAGCCGATAACAGCAAATTGCAACGGACGATCTATTTTGAGAAACCATCCAGCGGCAGTGCAAAGACCGAATTTTCGGTCGAGTATACCTACACAGCTCATGGCGTTTATGTGCCAGTCGATCCGGAAAAGGTTGTTCCTGTAGTTGACCGGGATGATTTAAACCGGTACCTGACCGAGCGTAAACCGCATATTGAATTCTACGACGAACTGCGAAAATTATCTGAAGCGATTATCGGCGATGAAAAGAATCCGTATCGGATTGCCCAAAAACTGTTTGCATGGGTGGATACGAACATTACCTGGGCTTCGGCCCGGGAGTATTCCACATTTTATAATATTCCGGAGTATGTCATCGATACACGCCATGGTGACTGCGGTATGCAGACAATCACTTTTATGACACTGTGCCGGATGAACGGTATTCCGGCGAGATGGCAATCGGGCTGGGAATTTCAGCCGCCGAAAGACAGTATGCACGATTGGGGCGAGATCTATTTCGAACCCTACGGCTGGGCGCCGATGGACGTCACCTACGGTTTGCGCAAAACAACAGATGAAAATCTGAAATGGTTTTACCTGAGCGGGATGGACAGTTACCGCCTGATATTTAATGACGGTTTCAGTATGGAATTTGATCCTGAAAAGCAATCGGTTCGTTCGGAAACTATTGATTCTCAGCGGGGCGAGGTTGAATGGAGCGGTGGAAATCTATATTTCGATAAATGGGATTGGAACCTTGAATGGGAAGCGCTTGAATAAAGGAAACCGGCCGCTATGAAAAAAAACCGGCAAAGATTGATCGCATCCGTCATTATTGGCATAATCGCTACGCTGGCGGCATTACTGAGTTCCAAAACAATGCTAATCGATCGCTGGGAAAAACAGGCACAGGACCTGATTTACCGGAGTTTTTACCGGGAAGCTCATCCCGAAGATGTGGTCATCATTGCCATTGATCAGAACAGCCTGAACTATTTTCAGGAAAATTTGAAACTACTCTGGCCCTGGCCGCGGGATGTTTATGCACTGATGACCGATTTTCTGTCCGAGTGTGGGGCGAAAGTGATAGCCTTTGATGTGATTTTTTCGTCACCCGATATAGATCGCCTGAATGTAAGCGCGGATTATGCAGATGCTCGTTTTGCAGAAGCCATGCAGCGCTCGGGTAGAGTTGTCCTGGCGACGCAGATGGAGGACTCGACGCACGTGACGAAGAGTAATATTGCCGGTCATTTTAATATTGAGGCCGAATACAGCGGACCTGAAGCATATATTCATGATTACCCGAATCTGACTGCGCCGATCCGACCCTTTCAGGAGAGCATGGTTATACCGGGAGCCGTTAATTTTTTTACCGATGATGATGGCGTTTGCCGGCGAATTCCATTGATTTATCGCTATGAAAACCGGATTATCCCATACATGGCGTTATCGGCCGCGATGGTTTATACCGGAGACAGCACCTTGATTGCCGGTGAAAACGGAATCACGATTCATGATTATCACATTCCTGTTGATAAAAGCGGCCGGGCGGAGCTGTTCTGGTACGGCCCCGGCGGTCCGGGAAATACATTTACCTATGTTTCCTTTGCGCAATTGCTGAATTCCTATCTCCAAATTCAACAGGGCCTTGAGCCGGAAATTCCAGTGAAGACTTTTCGGGATAAAGCTGTTTTTATCGGCGCTACGGCAGCCGGATTGCTGGACCTGAAAACTACACCCTTCAGTCCGCTCGAGCCTTATCCCGGAGTAGAGATTTATGCCACGCTGTTTTCGAATATTGTGCGCGGTGAGTTTATCCGGCACTTGAATTCCGGCTGGTGGACCGTGCTGTCGCTATTGCTTTTAGCAGGATTGTGCTATGTTTGGCAGCGTTTTAATATCTGGAAAGCAACGCTGGTTACAATCATCGTGTTTTGTATTCCGGTTTTTGTTGCCATATATCTGTTTCAGAATAAGCTCTGTTTCTTTCCGGTAATATGGTCGGAAGCGGCGATAATAATGTCGGTAATTGCCGTCTTGATTGTGAATTATCTGACTGAGGGCCGCGAAAAAGCGCAGGTAAAGAAGGTTTTTAACCGCTACCTGCATCCCGCCGTTGTCGAAACCCTGACACAAAATCCTGAAACTGTCGAAATGGGCGGCAAGGAAATTGAAGCAACTGTTGTCTTTACCGATTTACAGGGCTTTACCGGAACGTCCGAACTGTTTTCTCCGCACGAGATTGTTGAATTTTTAAACGATTATTTCGCCCAGGTTGAAACGATTATTTTTCAGAACAACGGTATGCTGGATAAATATACAGGCGACGGCATCATGGCGATTTTTGGAGCACCGATTGAGTCGCAGGATCACGCTTTTCAAAGCTGCCAGGCGGTTATCGGTTTTCAAAAGCTGTCGAAAATGAGTGTCGAGAAAGCCGGCAGGGTGATTCAATTAATTACCAGGGTGGGCATGAACAGCGGACGCTTGATTGTGGGAAATATCGGTTCCCCGAATCGTATGGATTTTACCGCTATTGGCGATACGGTCAACCTGGCAGCGCGGCTGGAAGGAGTTAATAAAATTTACGGGACCCAAAACCTTATCTCGGAAACGACTTACGATATGATTAAAGAAAAAATTTGTTGCCGTGAAATCGATCATATTCGCGTCAAAGGACGTGACGCAGCTCTCAAAATATTTACAATTGTCGGCGAAATTGATAAAATTGACAACAAAACTCAGGATATGTTGTCTCTCCATCTTAATGCGCTAAACTTATATCGGCAACGAGATTTTATAGATGCTAATGATATGTTTGAGAAAGCACTTCGCCTGACGCCGGACGATCCGGTTGCGCCGGTGTTTATCCGGCGCTGTGGTCAACTGCTGAAGAATCCCGGGTTAATTGACGATGACGGTATTTTTAACATAACCATTAAATAAAAGTGTGGGTAGACCTATGAAAAAATTAATCACCCTTGTTTTATTACTGACTCTGACCATTTCAGCGCAGGACAAAGCCAGTATTCGCCAGGATAATACTCATTTACGGCAGGGACCGGGTAGCTATTACCCGCTGATCGGAGTCCTGGTTAAAGAGGCCATTGTGACGATTCTAAGTGAAACCTCCGGCTGGGTAAAAATACGAGCTCAGGCCCAGGAAGGCTGGATCTCGAAAAATGCGCTTTCCGATACTGAGCGGGAATCCTCAAGCATAAATGAAAACAACCTTTTTCAATCGTCCCAGCCGATGCTCATATCAAAGGCCTCAGCCAGCGGGGCGGTCAAAGGTTTTGCCCAGACCTATCTTCAGAATCAGAAGGCCAGTCCGGATTTTCTGAACCAATACGATGTGCAGTTCTTTCAGGCGGCAGAGTATGAGCGCTTCAGGGCAGAAACCTACCGAAACCGCAATGTTGATAAAATCAATAAACGTTTTCGTCACATCAAAGTCGAAAACCCTAAGCCGGAGATCAATTCATACCTGGAAAAACTGGGTTTTGCGGTTGCTGCCCAGATTGCAGAGAGCGGATTGGATACCGATAACCGGCAGTTAAAATATTTGAATATGGTCGGCAATCTCGTTGTGGAAAACACGCCGCTTTACTATTATCCCTTTAAATTCTACATTCTGACCGACAGCCGGCCGGTGGCCTATGCCGCGCCGAACGGAATGATTTTTATATCCCGTGGATTGCTGAATATTCTGCGGAATGAAGCCGAACTGGCCTGTATCCTGGGGCATGAAATTGCGCATGTGGTTCAGCAACATGGTTATGCGGAAGTGATGAAGCGGTCAACTCAGATTGTTGCCGAAGATGCGTTTACGGATCTGGAAGCAGAAAGTCCGGAGGAATTCTCTGATGCGGAACTGGATCAGATGGCGTTCCAGATGTTCGAAGCCGCCACATCCCGCCGGCAGACGAAATACGAGACTGAAGCCGATATGCTGGGTGTGATTTATGCCTTTCGGGCCGGCTATGATCCGTCGGGGTTGCCCGCTGTTTTGGGGCGGATCGAAACACTGACGCAGCGTGATTTCTGGCACCCGGAGTCCAACTGGCAGTATGATGCGATTGAAGGCCGGGTTGAGGGAATAAACGCATTTATTTCAGATAAATTGTCGAAAAATCCGGAATGGAATGTCACTGACAATCAGCGTTTTTCGAGATATTTCAGGTAAATTGATTAGATTTTTTTGACGTAAATGTACTTGGCGCCACCGGGAGCATAAAAATCGGTGAGAACGGCTGCTTCCGTGTATGCGCAACGCAAATAGAAAGCACGGGTAGATACATACTGTTCCCGTCCCGAAGTCTCGATATATACGCGAGCTCCCCCTAACTGGTAAATGGCTTCTTCACTGATAGTCAATAACTGCTTGCCTATTCCAGCTCCCCGGTAATCATTATGGACTGCAATCCAGTAAAGGTCATAGCTTTCCTGGGTTGCGGGAATCGGACCAAAGCAGGTATAGCCGACCGTTTTTCCATCGACTTCAGCGAATATGAAATGATACCCGCTTTCAATGCCTTTTTCCAGGCGCTCCGTAACCAGCTCGACGGCAATATCAATTTCATCTTGTGAAAAAAACCCGGTAGAACTGACGATTTCCCGAACATGTTCCGGATCATCAGGAAGGACTGTATCGCGCCAATCTGGGCTAAGTGTTTGCATTTTTGGGTACTCCGGTGTTGTGATTGTTATAATGGACATTACTCCAGAGGAGTTCCTACGGAAAAACCTTGCCATAAACCTGTAAAAAAATGACGCGCATTGATACCGAGTGAGCGGACGGCGTAACCGCCTTCCTGGACGACGAGAAAGGGCAAGCCTAACGATCCGATCATTGTGCCATTTTGCTCGAAGTCTTTGGCGTTCAGACTCCAGGGATCACCTTTGGCAGTGTCGAACCCCAGCGCGATAATGACAAATCGAGGCCCGAAACGCTGGATACG
>JAUSPJ010000161.1 GCA_030655795.1 Fidelibacterota bacterium
TATTCCTTATTGCACCTGTACGGGTACAATATGTCCATGGATGATCTGAAAAATTTCCGTCAATGGGGCTCCCGGACTGCCGGACACCCGGAGTACGGTGAAGCGCCAGGCATTGAAATGACTACCGGCCCGCTGGGTCAAGGTTTTGCTATGGGCGTCGGAATGGCATTGGCGGCCAAAATCACTGCGACCAAATTCGGTGAAACACTATTCGAATCTCAGCGGATTTTTGGGATTGTCAGCGACGGTGATTTGATGGAAGGCGTTGCGGCGGAAGCTGCTTCCCTGGCCGGACACCTGGGACTTGGCAATATCGTCTACATTTATGATGATAACCATATCTCAATCGAGGGATCCACAGACCTTGCTTTTTCGGAATCCGTTTCAAAGCGCTTCGAGGCTTACAACTGGCAGGTCATCGAAATTGATGGCCATAATCACGCGGAAATAGCAACTGCGATCAAAGCCGGAATTGCTGAAACGCAAAAGCCGACGCTGATCAAGGCGCGAACCCATATCGGTTTTGGAGCGCCGAATAAAGTCGACACCGCCGGTGTGCACGGTTCGCCGCTGGGCCCTGATGAACTGAAAGCCGCCAAGGAAAATCTTGGCTGGCCGAGTGATAAATCTTTTTTCGTTCCTGACGAAGTGTCGGAACTTCTACAGAAACGGGTAAAAGAATTACAAATCGACTACGATGTCTGGATGGCACAATATGAAACCGCAAGAAATGAATTGCCGGAATTATACAAGCAACTTGATCCGTCCTGGATTGCCGGCCAGATTCAAAAACTCGGCGCTGACTTGGATCAGTCCGTTCCCGCCGATTCGGCTGCCACCCGGAAATTATCCGGTACGGTAATGCAGAAGATTGCAGAGTATTTGCCGACATTTATCGGCGGTTCGGCGGATTTGGCTCCGTCAACGAACACCTATTTGAAAGCCTATAAATCGATTCAGGCCGGTCAATTCGGCGGACGCAATTTGCATTTCGGGATTCGGGAACATGCGATGGGTGCAATTCTCAACGGAATGACGCTGTATGGCGGGATAATTCCCTTTGGCGCTACGTTTATGCAGTTTGCCGATTATATGCGACCGGCGATTCGTCTGGCAGCCTTAATGAGAATTCAGGCGATTTATGTGTTTACTCATGACAGTATCTTCCTTGGTGAAGATGGCCCGACCCATCAACCGGTGGAGCACCTGGCATCCCTGCGGGCGATTCCAAACCTGACTGTTATTCGTCCGGCCGACGCAGCTGAAGTTGCCGGCGCCTGGATTACCGCTCTGAAAAATCAAACGGGCCCGACGGCGTTGATTCTTACCCGGCAGGAAGTCCCGACGCTCAAACGGTCCGGTGAATTTCACATCGAAACTGTCGAAAAGGGCGCCTATATCGTTGAAGATGGGGCAGTCGCTCCGGATTTGATTCTTTGTGCCAGCGGTTCCGAAGTGGGTTTGGCGGTCGATACTAAACAACTGTTGTCGACCGCTGGAAAATCCATTCGGGTCGTTTCGATGCCATCAACGGAACTGTTTCTGAAACAGTCTCCTGATTATCAAAAGCAGATTTTTCCTGATGGAATACCGGTTGTAGTGATCGAAGCCGCCAGCCTGATGGGCTGGGGCGATATATTCCGCGGGCCATTGCTGAAGATTGGGATTGAGAGATTCGGTAAATCTGCTCCGGCAAAAATCCTGAGGGAAAAATTCGGATTTACACCGGAGCTCATCTCTGAAAAAATTAAAAAATGGTTATCGGTGTAACTCATTTTAATGAGTTTTTTTAAAATTTTGCTATAAAACAATGTTTTTGATTATTCAGATATATTAACCACCCCTTAGTCCCTCCAGAGGAGTCTCCGTAGGAGTCCTTCGTGACCTCCTTGCTAAGGAAGGGAGACAGGGGTGGTTGCATACTATGATAAAAAAATAGAAACTTAAATTACAAGACATTTTATGTGCGATTTTGTATAACTGAGACGAATACGAAAAAGCCCCTGAACTTTGCAGGGGCTTTTTTATATAGTAAGAATAATCAGAGATCTTACGGCATGTCTATCCGGTGCGCGCGTTTGGCTGCTTTGGCCCGGCGCATTCTCTTTTCTGCACTGGGTTTCACGAAGTAGGCATTCTTTTTTACGTCTTTCAGGATACCGGCTTTTTCGAACTTTTTCTTGAAGCGTCGAATGGCTTTTTCCAGGTTTTCACCATTATGTACTGTTACTTGTACCATATTATTGAATTCACCTCCTTCCGTTTTAACCCAAATAGGATCGTAATTTTTTACTGCGGGATTTATGACTTAAACGTCGAATCGCATTTTCTTTGATCTGTCGAATTCGTTCACGGGTGAGGTCGAATTCTTCGCCGATCTCATTTAATGTCAATGCGTATTCACGATCTATACCAAAATACATTTTAATAACATCACGTTCGCGCTCTTTGAGAGTATTCAAAGCGTCCCGGATTTCCTGGCGCAGGGATTCATGCATCAGATTACTGTACGGTGTCGGTTGAGCGTCGTCTTCGATAACATCGATCAAGGAATTTTTTTCACCGTCGCGAAATGGGGCGTTCAATGACTGGTGTTTCCGGGAAATCCGGATCGCATCGGAGACTTCGTCTGTCTTCAGATCAAGTCCCTGGGCGATTTCATCCTGACTGGGCGCACGTTCGTACTGCTGTTCCAGAGTTTCGGCTTCGCGGGTAATTTTAGTGATTGTGCCGACGCGGTTCAGCGGTAAGCGCACAATTCGGGAGTGTTCGGCCAGGGCCTGCAAAATTGATTGACGAATCCACCAGACAGCGTAGGAGATGAACTTAAATCCGCGGGTTTCATCAAAACGCTCTGCGGCCTTCATAAGCCCCAGATTGCCTTCGTTAATCAGATCGGTCAGGGGAAGTCCCTGTCCCTGATAATCCTTGGCCACACTGACGACAAAACGCAGGTTGGCTTCGGTTAATTTTTTTAATGCTTCGCGGTCGCCCTGTTTCAGACGCTGGGCGTATTCGATTTCCTTTTCGGGAGTGAGTGGTTCAAAATGACCAATCTCTTCCAGATATTTACTCAACGCCCGGTTGCTATCGGATGCTGATTTTGATGTTTTCGCCGACATATGCCTCCATTTCAGCCCCGATTCCATCGGGGGTTAAAAAAGCCACCTAATATACAATATATTTAAAATATAGTCAACGCATTCAAAAAGCGATTTTTATTTTATTTAACTAGAGTCCGTCTATAAATTATAAACCACTTGCCGTAGGTCCATAGGACTCCCGGTGGAGCATCCCTTGCGGGAGAAGTGGTTATTTGATACAAAGAATTATTTTATCACCATAATCCCGACTTTTCGGGATGGTGTTGTCTCAACCGCAATATTATCAAGATATTGAGACCTGTCCCTCCGGGGAATTTACCTGTCCGGCTTGTCCGGCAACTG
>JAUSPJ010000164.1 GCA_030655795.1 Fidelibacterota bacterium
AATTCCTGCAGCAGGCGCCGACGGATACCAGCGCTGTCATCTTTGATATGCATCATGCTGTATAACTGGCCACCGGTCGTTACCTGAGCAACGCGCCAGTTCCGGCCGCTGCCGGCCCAAATGTCTCTCCACCGATATTTAAAAACCTGTCTGCCGGGCACAGGCCGGCCGGTAAAATATCGGATTTTAAAGAATTACCCACCATAAGAAAATGAGACGGATCGGAATCCAGATGGTGAAGGAGTTTTTGGTAATTTGTTTTCTGCTTGTCGCTCATGATCTCGATATGATGAAAATAGGATTCCAATCCGGATTTTTGCAGTTTGCGTTCCTGGTCAAGCAGGTCACCTTTAGTTGCCAGGATTAGTGTATATGACTGTGACAATTCGCTTAACACCTCGGGAATGCCGTCCAGCAGTTCAATCGGGCTGTCGATTAGTTGTTTTCCAAATTTAATAATTTCAGAAATCTGAATAGCGCTGGTTTTACCGTTACTGATTCGAATGGCTGTTTCAATCAATGACAGTGTAAATGCTTTGGCGCCGTAGCCGTAGAGTGCCAGGTTTTGCATTTCGGTTTTGAATATTTCTTCGGAGACTTTGTTTGCTGATAGAAAATCTGACAATAATTCGCAGAAATAGCCTTCGGTTTTTTGGTAATGACTTTCGTTGACCCAGAGAGTATCATCACCATCGAAAGCGATTATATGAATATTTTTTATGTTATTCATTTTTTCCCATGTGATATATATCCGGCTCGATCGAAGATTCCCTTTGGGACATGAATGCAGACTGGACTATTCTTCCCGACGGCCCGTCGCCTCTGGCCACAACTACAGCCACCTTATTATCCGTCGCCTTCACGATCTCGGCCACATCCTGATGAGTAAATCCGGGACAGAGCAGGATCGAGTCGATTTGTTCCTGTTCGACTAATTCATCGCAGATTTCAAGCGCTTCACTTTGATTTTTTACACAGACTGTGATCAGTTTGTACATCCCGGTTTTGATTGTACTTCGATGGATCGTCTTATCCGCATCGGGCGCGGGGGCACTGGACCGGGCATTAAATGACATGGTTGACTCCTTGTTGATGGTGGAAAATAAGCGGATTATTGGGATTTTCCAATAAAAACATCGTCCGGAATCGGGATAGAGTTGGATAGTATATACCCGGTAATATGACCTGTATCATACTTTTAAACCGGTGAGATTATGCCGTTGTTTTCATCGTAGGCGACCTGTAGATTACAATGTTATTTGGGAGAAAAGTAATTTATACCTTTAAAATTTATATGGAGTATGCTCTGAAGTGTTGTCGTTGCCGCTTGGAGTATATTTGTAGGAGTGACAATAATTGAGCGGATTTTATCCGGCAAAGGAGCTCAATAACTAAAAACTTTTATGCAGAAAAGGAGTATTTTATGAAATCTTTACACTATTTAATCATTTGCACTCTGCTGTTGAGCAGTCTAATTTTTGGGGATCAATTTTATGTTCCCACCGATTACGCTACGATTCAGGCAGCCATTGACGTCGGTGTTGATGGTGATACTGTTGTGGTTTATCAGGGAACATATAATGAGGCTATCGATTTTTCCGGGAAAAACCTGGTGGTGGGATCGTTTTACCTGATAAGCGGAGATACGAGCTATATCTCTAACACGATTATCGATGGAAACGGCGGGGAATTTACGGTTGATTTTGAGAACGGTGAAAATCAGGATGCCGGATTATTCGGCTTTACAATTCAAAATGCCGGTCAGGCGGGTGTTCGTTGTATCGATTCCAGCCCTACGCTGAGTCATCTGCGGGTAATCGGGAATTATATGGGTATTCGGTGTGAGGCGAGCTGCCAGGCGACACTTGAATTTTTAACAATCAGCCACAATTCCCATTGGGGGCTTTATATAAAAGATAATTCGAGTCCGACAATCAGAAATGTTACGGTTTCCAATAATCAGGCCAGTGGAATCGTCTGCGAGAAGTATTCCGATCCGCTCATTGAAAATGTTCTCATATCGGATAATGTTGCCATCGCCGGTGCAGGAATTTCTATTTTTGATCGTTCCAATCCATTGGTGAAAAATTCGAAAATTGTCAACAACCGGGCCGGCAATGCAGCCGGTGTGTATCTCAATTACAGTAGTCCCCGTTTTGAGAATGTTCTGATCGCCAATAATACCGCCACGGCAACGCAATACACTACTGGCGGAGGCGGTGTTGGTATGTACAACAGTAGTCCGGTATTTGTGAATGTGACCATTGTGGATAATCATGCCAATGAATACGGTGGCGGCGTTTCGGCTATGATTTCCCATCCCGTGCTGATAAACTCAATTGTCTGGAACAATTCCAGCCCGGGAATTCCCGAAATATGTTCATTTTCTCTCAGCACTTGCAAAATCGCTTACTCAAATATCAAAGGCGGAGCCGCCGGAGTCCAGACGCTTTACAACGGAACATATACTTTTTTAGACAATGTGATCGGCGCCGATACAATTGGTCATAATCCGGCTTTCGACCTCGACTACCGTCTGCAACCCGGCTCACCCTGTATTGACGCCGGAGCGGCCTGGTACGAACTGGATGGAAATGTAATTGTCGACCTTCCAATAAGCGCTTATGACGGCGCGGCGCCGGATATGGGCGCCTTTGAAAAAAAGGCGACAATTACGGCTGCATTTAGTGTAACTTCGGGATCTTCCGGAGTGGCACCTTTCAGTGTAAATTTTATCGATCAATCGACAGCGACCAATACGACTATTAATTCCCGGATGTGGTACTTTGGCGACGGTTCGAATAGCGCCGAAACCAATCCGACTCACGTCTATGAAAATGCCGGCAGTTATACGGTTACCTTAGTCGTGTCTGACGGCGTAATCATGAATGAGATTATTAAAACCGATTATATCACCGTAACGTCTCCGGAGCTTGTTTCTGAAATTTTCGTAGCGCCGGGCGGCTCGGATATAACAGGCGACGGCTCCGCTTCCAGTCCCTATCAAACCATTCAAAAGGGAATTGATATGGCTTCCGCAGGTGATATTGTTACGGTTCAGGATGGAACGTATAGCGGCGCCGGTAATACATGGCTGAATTTTGGTGGAAAATCTATCGTACTGCGTTCCCAGAACGGCGC
>JAUSPJ010000165.1 GCA_030655795.1 Fidelibacterota bacterium
CATAACGATTCTTTCCGGATTCTTCTTCGCCAGCGCCGATGCTCTGTCTAAAAAAGAGGCCCGGCGAACGCCGGCGATTGTACTGGCCTGGGTGCGGGAATTTTATGCCCTGCCCTTTTTACTGTTACTTCTTTTTTTCATTGATATTCCGGAACTGAAGCCCGGATTCTGGGGGGCTATCCTGATTTGTGTGGCGATAGATATAGTAACGACGTTTCTGTATATGCGGGCCATCCAAATTGCACCGTTATCATTAACCGTTCCCTACCTCGGACTTACGCCCATATTCCTGCTCCTAATCCCGACAATCGTCCTTGGAGAACAGTTAACGGTTTTCGGTATTTTAGGCGTCATTCTGGTATCTGTCGGAACCTACACCCTTCAGATTGACCGCGCTAAGTACGGCATTTTTGAACCCTGGCTGGCAATATTTAAAAACCGCGGTTCGCTGTATATGTTTTGCGTAGCGATTTTGTATTCAATTACGGCTACATACGGAAAAGTCGCAATCATTAAATCGTCCCCACTGTTTATGACGATCCTATATTTTTCACTGCTCGCAATTGGTTTTACGGCGATTGTAATATTCACTGAACGAAAAAAATATAAGACACTCTTTGAACATCCCGTTCAAAAACTAAGCATTGGCCTGGCCATGGCTTTAATGGCAATTACCCACTTTACGGCAATCGGAATGATTCAGGTGGCCTATATGATTTCGATTAAACGTCTGAGTTTACTGTTTGCGATTATCTATGGCGCTTTTCTGTTCAAAGAAACCAATATAAAAGAGCGCCTGCTCGGTGGATTATTCATCATCGCAGGCGCTGCCTGTATCGCGTTTGCTTAATATTAAAGAGAAAAATTCGGGATTCGGCGCCCATAAATTACATTTATACCGCAATCTTTCGCTCGTTCGAGAAATCCCCGATGAGGCCGGTGAGCCAGGAATAGAAAACCCGTTGCATTTAAGAGTTTCACACTATGCTCAACGGCTTTTAACTCAATAAATGATTCCCGGGTTATGGGATACGAAAAACATTGAAATATATAAAAGTGGCAGCCTTTCATCATCGTAATATCCAGCATGGATTCCGCCCTGACGCCCTCGGGCATTGACTCTCTGTCCAGCCGAACATCGAGGCGAACATCATCATACTGACTGCGATGGACCCGCAAAAAAACGAGTTCCCTCAACCAGCCGCCATTAAACAGGAAATTGACCCCGTCGTTTTTAATTTCCACAGTTTTTTGATTCTCCGGAGTCCCGAAACGGAACCGCATTTTTTTGCTCGCGGCTTCATAATTGATCAGAAACCGGTGATACTGTCCCTCCACACGCCACTGGATATCTTTTTTATCATCACCCATGTTGTTCCATTCCTGCCGGATTGAGTCGATAAATGGGATAATCTCATCCAGGTTGTTTCCAATAAAATAGGATAAGCCGCTGCGTTTTCCAATTTCCGGATCAAAGCGAACACCGGATTCAATATCGACACCATGAATAGCGGTGTATTCAGTAACCGTCATGGTCAACTGAAACGTTTTCTTTTCTCCCGTATCAATATTCACCAACCGGGAATGGTCCGTATCAATATAAAAAATCTCTTTACCGGCCTTTTGAAAAATATCCGCCGCCAGCAACATTCTCAAGCGATCACCCCCGGTAGTATTCATGAGGATGTCGTGATCGGGATAATCCTTGATGATTTGATGACACTGCTCCATAAATTCATCAATATCACTTTTAATTTCACGACTTTCGTAAGAAGCAGATAGCTGTCCTGCCAATGTGGTTTCCAAACGATTCACTACTTTTTTCTGGTCATTTCGACGCAACCAGACAACTGCTTCGGGTTTTCTCAAAACCACGCCGAGATAGGCCGAAAGTGGTGAGTTATCGACGAGACATACCTCTAGTAATGCCATCCTAAATCCTCAATGTAATCTATAATTAAACATACAAGTATCAGTTTTGTTTAATTTAAGAATAAATAATAATAAGTCAATATAGGACATTAATTTAGATATCTGGTAAAACCTGCCTTAATCATCGGTAAACGGCATTGAATTTTAACTATTACTTTTCGATAGAAAAGGCTTTGCGAAGGGTGGGAAAATAATTTGGTTGATTGGCGAGTGTTTTATATGAAAAAAATACCAGCTGATCATAACCGTTTGAATAGGAAACCATAATTTTGGACAACGCTTCATAGCGGCCTTGATTATAAACACCGATTCCCATCCAGATTTTTTCCTTTGTAATTAACGGATCAATTTTTAACAGAATTCCTTCGAACAGTTCGGCATTGGAAGTGTAATTCATTGGCGCTGCAAAATCAATGTAGCCAAGTTTCAGCCATTTTTCCCAATCCTGATAAAAATGGTTCCGGGCCTCAAAGGGGTCCGGTTTAACCGCAGCGCTCAATACAATCGGTTTGCGTGTTGTTATGATTGTTTCGCGAATTTTAACAATAAGTTCCGTGATGGCATCCTGGCGGAACTCAGCCCATTTTTCCATAAGAGTTTCAATTGTGTTCGCCTCTATTCCTGAAAAAAAGGATTTATTGGAAATTGATAACAGGATTGGATCCACAGCGTAAATTTCCTTAAATCGCCGGCGTCCAATGTCATTAAAATCATAGCAATTTTTCGGATACCGAATATAATCCAGATGGATTCCGTCAACATTGTAATTTTCAACAATCTCTTTCACAACTTCGACCAGGTGATCATTCACCTCCGGGACCAATGGAGACAGGTAAATTCCCTCAGTATTAATCCTATTAAAATCTCTGAACTTTCGGTTGATGTCTTTGACGCCATCCGCATCGACGGATAACCACTCCGGGTGACGATAATACAGATGGTTTTTATCCTGAGGTTTATCATCGGAAGACCAAAGCAAAAACATATTTATCCAGGCATGGATCTTCAGATTTTTCGGATGAGCATTATCCAGAATATATTTTAGCGGGTCAAATTCATTTTTTGGCAGATTCTGTGAACGCGGAACCAGGGAAGATTTATAGAACGCATCACCTCTTCCCCGGACCTGAACAAACAAATCGGTAAATCCATTTCTCTGGGCAAAATCTATAATTTTATCTATAGATTCAGGAGACTTTATCTGATCCCGAACCACCCACATGGCCATTCGTTGTGGTTCTTTGGCAAGTGCAGATGCACTCCAAAACAGAAAAAGGGCAGTAATAACTACCACCCCTATGCTATTCGAATAAATGGTTTTCAATGAAGTATCCGGTATTATTCGGCCGGTTTCTTCTCTGATTCGTCTGCTTCTTCAGCTTTCTCAGCAGGTTCTTCCGTTTTCTCAGATTCTTCGACGGGCTTTTCTTTAACAACTGGTTCATTAACTGTTTCTTCCTGCTTGTTCGGTTCGTCCGTTTTCTTTTCTTTTATCTTTTTGACCGTTTTGGTGGTTTCCGGCTTGGTTTTTTTGGTAGTGGCTGCTTCTTTCTTCGCCGGTTTGGAACTTTTCTTTTCACCGGGCAGTCTGTAGTCGACAAATTCAATCAGAGATACCGCAGCACAATCATTATCACGGAAACCCAGTTTAATAATCCGGGTATAACCGCCATCCCGATCGGAATATTGCGGTGCGATATGATCAAATAGTGTTTTTACGATTGATCGGTCATGCAGCACTTTATATGCCAGACGACGATGATGAACCGTTCCACGTTTCCCGTAGGTTATCAATCTTTCAACGTACCGCCGTAGTTCCTTTGCCTTTGCATCCGTGGTTTTTATTTTTCCGTGTTTTATAAGAGCAATTGCCAGATTCATCATCAATGCTTTTCGATGACTTGCCGTTCTGCCTAGTTTCGCTACACGATTCTGATGTCGCATGACTGAATACTCCTTTAACTATTTATTCGTCCTTTTCAGACAGGTACGATTCCATATCCAGCCCAAATTCAAGATTCATCTCTTTTAGTTTGGCCATTAACTCATTCAGGGATTTACGGCCAAAATTCTTAAATTTAAGCATCTCTGATTCTTCCTTGGAGACCAGATCTGAGATGGTTTTAATATTATTCGCTTTCAGGCAGTTATAAGACCTTACCGAGAGTTCCATTTCGTCGACACTCTTTTTCAGGAGATTTCGGGTCTTGATCATGTCTTCATCAGGAGCTTCCCGCGAGATTTCAATCTGAGAAGACTCGGCGGTTGATAACATCGAAAAATATTCCATTAAAAGTTTGGCAGAGTAATCAACAGCCTTTTCCGGTGTAATACTGCCATCCGTATGTACATCCAAAGTCAGTTTTTCCAGAGTCTCACGGGAAGTGCCGGGCAAGCTCTCAACCTTATAAGTAGCATTGGTAATCGGAGAAAAAATTGAATCGATAAAGATTGTTCCGATCGGAACATCGGCGATTTTATTTTTCTCTGCCGGGACCCAGCCGGTACCACGGGAGATTTTCAGTTCCAACGTAAAATCGGCTTTATCATTCATCTCACAAAGATGCAAATCGGGATTTAATATTTCAAAATCCGGCGACTCTTTGCCAATATCACCGGCTACAAATTTACCTTTGCCTTTTAACTTAAGGGTTACTTTATCCGGTTTTGAGTTCGCTTCAAGTTTAAAACGAACCTGTTTCAGGTTCAGAATAATATCTACGACATCTTCGATGACTCCCGGAATGGTTGCAAATTCATGCAAAACACCATCTACTTTCATAGCCGAGATCGCTGCCCCGGGAACAGAAGTAATCAATACCCGTCTGAGTGCATTGCCTATTGTAGTCCCGAAACCTCTTTCCAGAGGCTGGACAATAAACTGACCGTATGTATCTGTTAAAACTTCTTTGGTTACTCTTGTTAAAATTTGATCCTGTGCGGTCAT
>JAUSPJ010000097.1 GCA_030655795.1 Fidelibacterota bacterium
GCTTTGGTATTGCCCAGTTCGTCGGCCAGTTTTGTTGCCGGGATCGGGAGAATATCGACATCATCCCGGACCGGTTTGCGGTCAATCAGAGAATCATCATACATGATCAATCCGCCGGAAACCACATCGTTTTCAAATTTATCCAGCGACGGCCGGTTCATGGCGATCAGGATTGTAGGATTGGCCACCAGGGGTGACCCGATTTTCTTTTTGGAAATTTTAACGCTGCAGTTCGCTGTACCGCCGCGCATTTCCGGTCCGTAAGAGGGTAGCCAGCTGACTTCATAATTATGCCGCATACCCATTTCCGACAGCACGGTTCCCAGGCTTAGCACACCCTGCCCGCCAAAACCGGCGACCTTGATCTCCTCATTAATGGGTTTATCCTGAAACTGACTGATTTTTTCCATATCAATTTGGGCCGTGGTAAGATCCAATATTTGGTGCAATTTATCATCTTTCACTACTTTCCGGGCAAAGGTTCGCCCTTTAAATTCACCGGAAGTGTCTTTGCGTACACCCAGGGGAAAATATTTTTCCAGGACCTCTTTTACCCAGAGTTTTGAGCGACTGGGCGTCATTGTCAATTGGGATGGACAGGCCGCTAATACTTCAATAAAGGAAAACCCGTTTTTCTCAATCTGCAGTTTCAACGCCTTGCGGACCGTTTGTCTGGTATGCATGGTCGACTTGGTATCACCGATCATGACACGTTCCACGAAAACCGGTGCATCAAGGGTCGCGATTATTTCACTCATGCGAATCGGATAGCCATCGTTCTCCGCCGATCGTCCACGGGGTGTCGTCATTGTTTTCTGGCCAATCAGGGTCGTCGGCGCCATCTGTCCGCCGGTCATTCCATAGACCGCATTGTTGACAAAGAACACCGTGATTCCTTCACCCCGATTTGCCGCATGGATAATTTCCGCCGTACCGATTGCGGCCAGATCGCCATCGCCCTGATAACTGATCACAATACTCCCGGGATGAGCGCGCTTAATACCGGTCGCCACCGCCGGCGCACGTCCGTGTGCAACCTGTACATTGCCCGTATGAAAATAGTAATAGGCAAACACACTGCAGCCAACCGGGCTGATGAAGATAGTCTTCTCACGGACGCCGAAGTCTTCCAGGGCCTCTGCGATCAGTTTATGGAGAACTCCGTGACCGCAACCGGGACAATAAGTCGTTGTCAGTTTGTCCGATCCTGGACGACGTTCATAGACATCAAAAAAACTGGACGATTTTTTTAAAATTGTACTATTCATGATAACCTCATCAGTTTCATTACTTCATCATGAATTTCCTTTGTGGATGGTACATTACCACCCATACGGGTATACAGATGAACCGGTTTCCGCCCTTCCACCAGCAGACGAACATCATCGACCAATTGCCCGTTGCTCATTTCCACTGTCAGGAAAAACCTGGTGGTTTCGGTCAGTTTTTCAAGCGCCTTTTTCGGAAAAGGAAAAAGGGTTATCGGCCGCAACATGCCGGCTTTGACACCCTTGTCCCGTAACTCATCAACCACGGTCTGAATGATCCTGGAAATAATACCATATCCAATCAGAACGATATCCGCATCGTCGGTACGATATTCTTCGGCGCGCTGTTCCTGTTCTTCAATAATGGCATATTTTTGCTGGAGTTTCTGATTGTGCCGTTCCAGATCATCGGGATCTAGGTCAATGGATGTAATGAAATTATTGGTTGTTTCATCGTTGCCTTTGATTGCCCAGGTTTTTTCCGGAATCGCCGTCACCGGTTCGGGAAATTCCACCGGCTCCATCATTTGTCCGATAAAACCATCGGATAAAATGTAAACCGGGTTGCGGTATTTATCAGCGAGATCGAACCCAAGCATTCCGAAATCACACATCTCCTGGACGGAATTCGGCGCTAAAACGAGTACTTTATAATTACCGTGACCGCCACCTTTGACCACCTGATTGTAATCACTCTGTTCCGGAGCAATATTTCCCAGACCGGGGCCGCCACGGACAACATCAACAATAACGCAGGGCAGTTCCGCACCGGCACAGTAAGAGACGCCTTCCTGTTTCAGGCTGATGCCCGGACCTGATGAAGCCGTCATCACCCGTTCACCGGCAGCGGATGCTCCGTAAACCATATTAATCGCAGCCACTTCGCTTTCGGCCTGAACAAATGTTCCGCCTGCCAGCGGCATGTACATCGCGGCCGCATGCTCGATTTCACTGGCCGGAGTAATCGGATATCCATAATAGGCCCGGCAGCCGGCCAGGATAGCACCCTTGACAATCGCTTCATTCCCTTTTAAAAATTGTTTCGCCATATCAAACCTCACTCTCTCTACTGGGAATCTTTTATTGGTTTCAGACAATTTGTACAGATCAACACATCCGGTTTTTCATCCGTGTGAAATACTTTATAATCACCACCGCAATGTGAACAGGCTGCGGTTTCCGTCATTAAGTCCCAGCGTTTGAACACCGTAATAGCGCCGGGTTCCGGGCAAGTATAGAAACAGATGCCGCAGCCGGTACAGTCCTCGCCTTTGTAGGCAGAAGGATGATACCCGTGGGTGTTAAACTTATCGGACAAAAACAACACGTCGGCCGGACAGGC
>JAUSPJ010000174.1 GCA_030655795.1 Fidelibacterota bacterium
AGGGCTTGAGATACAGACCTTCAACAGGTTTAAAAATAAACTGTTGCGCCAATACCAATATTACAATCCAGCTCAAACTTATTACCGCCGCTCCGGCGTAGTGCTTATTCTCATTATAAACCTTTACAAAAGCGAAGACGACCAGAGATTCGAAAATAATGGATATCGCCGGATTAATGGCGGTCATAGACGTTCTTAAAGGAACAAACAGGTCGGTGAGTTTTATCGCAGCGGCAATGAGCGCCGTATAAAATATTGTGCTCTGTTTTCCGGTCATTTTAAATGCGTTGAACATAAAATAAAAACCGATCGGGAACATGATCATGCCTGAAAATCCACAGGGCAGGAAATGCAGCAGGTATCCCAGCGTGGCTTCTGTAATTCCCCATAATCCTCCATAAAACAGCACAATTCGCAGTAATTTTTTAGTATCGCTCATTTCATTCCTCCTTATTTTTTTATTGTCAACGTCAATTATGTCATTGCGAATCCCCGATTTATCGGGGTGAAGCAATCTGTCTAACGATAGCGAGATGGTCAATAGAGATCGCCACGTCCCGATTGAAATCGGATCTCGCGATTACATCTTTGTTCTCTTTTTTCCATTTACTTTCAATTCAATCTCATTAGAAAATCCTCCAGCAGCCGCAGACTGACCTTTTTCCGGTAGATTGCCGAAGAACGCGCATCATCGATCGGTCGAATCAATGGCGCATATTGCTTCAGGATTGTTGGAATTGCATTAATATATTCCCCTGAAGATTTGCCAATTATATCTGTTTCGATTTCCCTTGATCGGACTACTGTCTGCGCCACGGAACCAAACGCAATACGGATGTCTGTCAGTTTTCTATTTTCAACATCCGCCATCCCCAGAAAAGCGGCCTTGGTCAGGCTCATACCTTTGCGTTGTCCGACTTTTCTGTAATAATTCACATTAAAAAGTTTATTTGGAATAATAATTTCAGTCAGCAATTCAGCATGTTCTAAATCGGTTTGCTTAGGGCCGGTGATGAACTCACCGATGGGAACAATTCGTTCACTACTCACACTCTTCAAAACCAGTTTTGCGTCCACCGCATATAAATACGGCAAGGTATCTCCGGCGGGCGAGGCATTACAAATATTGCCGCCGAGACTGGCAAGATTCCGCGATGCCGGCGATGCCATACGGCAAACGGCTTCTTTGAATATCTCCGGGATTATATCGCTGTTCACTAAATCCGTTAACAGCACGCCGGCGCCGATATGAATTTGATTTTTTTCGATGACAATTTTATGCAATTCCGGCAGATGTCCAATGAACAGCAGCGGTTTTTCAAAATCCGGTTTCAGGGCAAAACCCCGGGCTTTCTGAACCATCAGGTCGGTGCCGCCGGCGATGGGCAGGCAATCATATTGCTTTCGGAGTTTCAGAGCCTCCCGCAATGTCTCAGGTCGGAATCCGTCTACCATAAGCCCGTCCCCCTTTCCGCTGCCAAGTGAATACCCTTGAAAATCATATTATAGCCGGTGCAGCGGCAGAGATTCCCCGAAAGCCCTTCTTTAATTTCATCGTCGGTGGGATGAGGATTTTCACTGAGCAGGGATTCCGTCGCCATGACAATTCCCGGCGTGCAGAAACCGCATTGAACCGACCCCGCTTCCAGAAAACAGGTCTCAATTATATTATATCGTTTCGTCTTTTTAAACACTTCCAGCGTCACAATCGATTTTCCGACGATATTGCCGGCTGGCACGAGACAGGAGTTCACAGCTTTGCCGTCCATCAGGACGACACAGGCGCCGCATTCCCCTTCGCCGCAGCCCTCCTTGACACTGCTCAGTCCGAAATCCTCGCGCAACAGATCCAGCAGTCGTCGGGCAGGAGGGACATCGATTATTCGCGGCTCATCATTCAGTATAAATTCAACTTTCATCAATATCCATCTCCATGAGATCTTCCGGTGTCATCGGAATCGATTGAATCGGAACTCTCAGCGCATGGGCAATAGCCGCAGCCATCGCCGGCGGCGCACCGATGAAGGGCAACTCCCCGGCGCATTTCGCCCCAAAAGGCCCGAATTCGTAGGGATTGCTGATAAATTCGCATTTAATCTCCGGCACATCCATCGACGTTGGGACTTTATAATCCGTCAAGTTCTTCTGTATCAGTCTACCCTTATCAGTGTTCATCACTTCAATCGTCGCCCAACCGATGCCCTGCGCGATACCGCCCTCCATCTGCCCTTTTAATGTCGTTTCATCAATCGGCAAGCCCACATCATACACCGCACTGATCTTTTTCACATCAATTTCATAGGTTACCGGATCAATCTCAACTTCTGCCACATTCGCGCCCCAGGAATACACCGGATAAGCATCACCACGAAAAGTATTGTTATCCCAGTTCAGAAAATCAGGATGTTTATAGCTCCGCGACACTTCAATTTCATCCGACTCGCTCCAACGGTCTTTCAGTTCCAGACTGGCTTGCCGCAGTAAACCGCCGACGATCATTGTCGTCCGGGAAGCGACCGTCGGACCGGAATCGGGAATCAATCCGGTATCAACGGATTTATAGATCACCTGTTTCAGCGGAATTTCCAGCGAATACGCCACAATCTTGCGCAGGACGGTTTCAGCCCCCTGGCCCATTTCCGTACTGGACACTTTCAGAATTACGACATCACCTTTTTTACGAAGAATGATTTTACCCTTAATCATCTGCTCGCCATTGCCGGTGAAGCCGCAGCCGTGCAGAAACAGTGAGATGCCGATTCCATTGTATTTACCGAGGTTTTGAAATTTTTTACGGTAATTGGACATCGCCGTTACTTTTGCTATGATTTCCGGTAATTTGACGGCGTCACGAATTTGCCCGCCCGTGCAGGTCGGATCGCCGCGCTTAAGCATGTGCCGCATTTTGTAATCCAGCGGATCAAAACCCAGTTTCAGCGCAATATTATGCATCAGCATTTCCGTCCCAAAAATCGTCTGCGGCGCCCCGAAGCCCCGATACGCGCCGGAAGGAACTTTATTCGTCATGAAATTCCGGCCACGGACATTGAGATGGGGAAAATTATAGACCCCTGTCGCTGAAAAAATACTCCGCTGCAGTACCACCGGCGACAGCCCGTTATAGGCCCCGGCATCGAGCAGGACATCAATTTCCAGGGCGACGACATCATTATTCGCATTCAAAGCGGCTTTATAGCGTACAATCGACGGGTGGCGTTTTGTGGAACAGATAATGTCCTCATCCCGGTCGTATATCATAGTCACCGGTCGTTTCGTTTTCAGCGACGCTATAGCAACATGACAGGCAATCAATGATGGAAATTCCTCCTTGCCGCCAAACGCCCCGCCCGTAACGGTCTGAATAACCCGTATCCGGCTGGCATCCCAGCCCAGCGCCTCCGTCAACGCCCCTTCCGCATAAAA
>JAUSPJ010000182.1 GCA_030655795.1 Fidelibacterota bacterium
GACGCCAAGCGCCAGATCATTGAAACCCTTGGGGGCGTCATTGAGAGTGAATTTATTGACCAGATTATCGAACGGTCCGGCGAAGTGACAACCGATGACGCCTTTACGAGTTCCCGGATCAAGGTCGTTTCCCGCAATATCATCTCCGTAACTCCGGATGACGTATTTATCGAGGAGTGGAAAATGAAGGACGGTTTCAAGTCCCGGATTGAGTACCAGGCTTTTGTGACGGTCCCCTTTTCCGAAGAGCGTCACAAACAGTTTATGGCGGAACTGATCAATGAAACCGTTACATTGGGCGAAAGTCGCTTTAGTGAATCAATGGAAATTGCACGGAAAGGGCAGATTACACTGGCGCTGGACCAGATCAATACAATTCAGTCGAACGTCCTGCCTATGACGCGTTTTACCGGGCTGTCACCACAGGAAATGACCCTGTTGAATGGTTTTAAAGAGAAACTGTCAGCGATCATGCAACAGATACCGGCCAGTATCCGCATCGAAGGAAGCGGGGCCAACCAGCCGGCCAAATTGGGCTTACCGTTGCCCGAACCACTGGTTCTGTCCGTTTACTGGGTCGATGGCGATCAGCGCTTTCCGCTGCCCGACCTGGATGTGGATTTCGATGTATTACGAGGCAAAGCTGTTCTGGAGGCCCGGCAGAAAACCGATCAAACGGGCATCGCAAAATGCAACGTGAAAAAACTGGCATCGGCCGGAAATGTGGATATTCGCGCCACGGTCCATTTTCCGGAAGAACTAAATATAACGAAAAATCAAATTACCTTTTCCCTGCTGCCGGATAACCGGATCATGGTAAAAATTATCGAAAAGAATCTCGATCAGCCGGTAGAGATTTCGTACCTGGAAAATGCGCTGCTGGAAAAAATGACAGCAGCGGGCTTTACGGTCCAGGAGAATAATCCTTTTAATCAGCTGAGCGAAAACGATGTGAATGCAGCACCGGAAAAAATTGCCGAGATGGTCGGCATCTCCGGTGCGGACCTGGTTGTTCTGGGGACAATTTTTTCGGGACCGACGAATAGAATCCAGGACGGGTTTTTCTTTGCCCGGGCCAGGGGTACGCTGAAAATCTACAATATTCAGCAGAAAACCGTTGTGGGTAACTATATGATCGATGATAAAAACGCCGGTAATTCTGAAGAAGCCGCCGGAATCCGGGCCATTCAGAAAGTCAGCGATAAACTGATTGAACAGGCGCTAAAAGAAATGGGATTATAATTTCGCTAATATAAATAGCTTAAATTTTTTGAAGAGAAACTGAGAAAAAGCCTGATTGGTTCCCCGTCAACTTTTTCCACTACTAGAGGGTATTGACCCCCTATTTTCTTGCCGGTTCCGTAAATCTTACCAGTCTGTTTTAATAATTCTAACAGCGCAAATCCCAGGGTGATCTGGCTCTGTTTACCCGAGAGATCGGGTGGGATGATAATTGCATCATCTTCAATTCTATACTCTGAAGGCTGATAATGATATTCTTTTATTGCTTTCAGAAAGTTGATGATCCGGCAGATGCGGAACAGGGTCATGGCCGCCGTCCGTGAAAACTCCGGACGTTCGTAAGGGAAATAGCTGGATCGGTAGCAGCGGGGTGATTTGGGAATTTTTGATTCTTTTTGCAATTGACCAAAAATCGGTGTGCCGGGAACGAGATAAAACAGCGAGGGGCCGATCAGTACCGGCAGATTCGCTAGAAAGAAAATGGATTTGAGATTATCTTCAACTGTATCACCGGGAAGGCCGATGATCAGGTAGGCCGTGACCTTCAATCCGATCCGGTGAGCCGCTTCGACAATGTCGGTAAATTGCCGGGTGTCAAACGGCCGTTTCAGGGCGTCCTGGCGGGTTTGATCGGGCGTGACAAGTGACAGGTTGATTCCCGAAAAACCGGCCTGCTTCATTTTTTCCAGGATCGTTTCATCAAGATTGCTGGCGGTGATGCCGTTCATTGCCTGGAACGACAGGTCGTAACTGGAAAATCTCGCAATAATCCTGTCCAGTAGTTGGTTCAGCCAGCGGCTGTTGCCGCCGAAATGATCGTCTTCGAAATCAAAGGACCGGAAACCCAGCTGAATTTTATCATCCAGTCCCGCAAGGACATGATCCACAGAGCGCAGGCGGTATTTCGTGCCGAATACCTGGTAAATAGAGCAGAATTCACAGCGATAGACACATCCCCGGCTGGCCATGAGCATAGCGTGGTGTTTTCCGTTTAATGTATATTCCGGTGTTCCGGGGATAGAGTAATCGGGAAACGATAACTGGTCGATATCGTCGATAATATCAACCGGATTTCTATAAATATTACCGCCATTTTGCCAGACTAAATTTGGAACAGCCGCGAAATCAGGCTGCGCCTGTTCCAGTTCGTCCAGTAAACGATTACAGGCGATTTCACCCTCGCCCTGAATAATGAAATCGGTGCCGGCGTTGAAAAATTCAGAAGAATGAAACATGGCGCCGGAACCGCCGGCAATGATGCTTGACTGTTTATTCTTTTGCCGAATGAGCGTGATGACCTCCAGGGCTTCATGGATATAGGCGCTGAACAGCGCGGAAATCAGGAAAACATCGGCATCTTCCGGAATCAGCCGGGCTATATCGTTTGCCTGTGTTCCGTACCGCGAATAGGATTTGTAGAGTGAAAACGGCGAGGCGTCATTGGGACGATAAAAGGCGGAAACATCCGCTAACTCTTCCGGGAGTGCGGCCCGGTGGGGTTTCGGGTGTCGGAGATCGAGCAAGCTGACCTTGTGTTTTGCTTTCAGTGATGCGCCGATTGACAGCAGGCCCAGGGGAATGTTGCGGATCGGGGTGGCGTAAAAATCGTCGATGAGCGGCTGAACCAGGCAAACATGAAACATGTCCGAATCTGCAGGATTCTCAGGGAACTTACAAGATTCAATTGCAAAGGTGTCGGATTACCATGAGCATATCTGTTAATAAATGTAATCGCCGACATTTTAAAATCAGCGAAAATGTTCCGGCGTGTTTGCGTGACCGATGAGGAGGGGGCGTTTGTAACAGGTTATTTTCTATTTGATCGGTGTACATTAATATTTCAATTTCCTTAAATGTCTCATCGTTTCTCTTAGCACCCGATCAAAGTCCGGCAAATCCTGAATTTGTTCATTCAGTGATTTTTGCCACCTTCCTTTGTATTGTGGCAATCGTTGTTCTAACTTCTCAGGAAAGTCGGAAGGATTCAATCCTTTGCTCAAGCATTTATTGTTGAATTCATTCACATAAAAATCAATATCAATTCCATGCACCTCCAGTAAATACCAGATGTCGTAGAAATCACGGGCTTGCATGCGTTGCATGACCGAACGCATTTTTTCAATTAATACTTCTTCCAGAGGGTAGCATAGTAGTTGGTGCCCCTCCTGATCAGTATAAGCTAATAGAACAGCGTGGAGGGCGGGCTTAAATTCAAGTTGTTCTTTTCTCGAAATGTCTACTTTTACCCGCTTGTTGGCTTTAATACCACCCAATGGACCAATATAACTTATGTAGAAATTTATCCCACCCTCTTCATGCTCATTATTGTCTATTATCTCCAGTGGAATATTTGCTTCCTCTTTGATGTATTCAAAGACTTCTTCAAACCAATGAAAAATCTGTTTATTGGTGATTTCATCATCCAGCAAGGTGAAATCCAGATCCTCTGAAAAGCGATAGTTTTCGAAATATACTTTCTTTAAAACAGTTCCTCCTTTGAATACTATGGCTTTTGAAAGTTGTTCATGTTGCGCAATTCCCTGTAAAATCCAGCAAAGTGCATAATCCTTTTCTATCTGTTGGTCGCGAACACCAACGTCACGGGCTTTTTGCTGTATTTCATCTGGTTTGATCATGTATAAACCGCAGATTTAATGGTTTCGGTTTCTAAGTTTTGCTGAATGCTCCAGCGACTTATCATTTTTCCTGTTTTTGGAAGTTCCGTATCCAGCACCACATATGAGGCTGTTTTAACTTTTTGAAGTTCATCAATGATGTTAGAATCTATTTGCAGTAATTCTAAAAGAAATCCAAGCCGTTTTATAACAGATTGTGAATTGAACTTATGGGTATAGTCTAAAAGTCTAGCATGCTTGATTTTGTCTCTTGACAGATAGATAGCTCGTGCTATTTCAACAATACCTCCAGCGTAATCGGGTTTGAACAAGCAATCAATGATTGTTTTTTCAAGATCAGAGCAAATAACTTTATGAAAATTGTCAATCCATGTTTTTTTAGCCCCAAAGAAGTGCTTTTCATTATGGTAAATAAACTGGAATGGAATGTTCTTAATCTTGATAATTGAAGGTCGTATTTGCTTTGAAACTACAATCTGCTCTTTTAAGGATGGCTGAGTGATCAGGTTATGAATCTGCAAGGCTGAATAGTAAGCAATATAGTGATTTGCATTCTTTACCAGGTGTTCAGTTATCAAATGCCAATCAGGCATAAAGGATTCTGCATTCTGTTCGTATGGGATGATGTAATATAATCCCCTTTTCAATCGCATCAGAAGCCCTCTTTTGGTCATGTCACTGAGCAATTCTTTTAGGGCGCTTTTACTTGATTGGGGTAACGCCTTGATAGCTCCGGCATAGTTAAAACAATCCTTTTTCTGCTCATTAAAGTAGGACAGAAGTTCATTGGATTGTATTGATATGTATTTATGCTTCATAGTGATAATGTCAGATTAAACCTGACTGCAATGATACGAATTATAATTTGTTTTGTTTTAAAAAACAAGAGGAATATTATCTTTTGTAGCATAATTGTCAGGCCAAACCTGACATTAGTGATATAAACAATAACAAATCCAGGAAGCATAGGCAAAATTTGGCTTTTTTACAAAGCATGGGATCGGCAATGGTTTGTGCCGCTTTGTAAATGTGTGTCAAATGTGGGCTGGGAAAATACCGGGTAAGATGTTACAGAATCGTTACATGAACAACCTTGACAATCCTGAGTAAAGGGCTTAATTTTAGGCGCTTTTTAAGAATAGGACGTGATATTGAAGAATATTCAAAACCTATATTGTAAACCGACGTCCGGCCTTACGGATAGCAATTGCCCGGAATATACTTTATAGAGTTATAAATATCATCAGAGACAATAGTCGCGGGGCTATGAAGATTTCTTACGTTTAGACAGAACCTTTGATAAAGGAGAGTTTGCATGGAGTCAAAACTCGAGCATTTAATTGAAAAGATAAAAACCGACGGGATCGCAGAGGCCAGAAAATCTGCCGCTGAAATTACTGACATCGCCCGGAAAGAGGCCGACGGTATTCTTAAAAAGGCCAAAGCCGACGGAGAGAAGATCATTGCCGATGCCGGGAAAGAGGCCGACAAACTAAAAGCCAACTCCGAAACGGCCCTGAAACAGGCGTCCCGCGACACCGTTCTCGTTACCAAAGAAAAACTGCTGAAACTCTTTGATGCGGCGTTTAAAAAGGAACTGGGTTCAATGCTGTCGCCGGAATTTGCCAAAGAACTGATTGTTAAAATCGTGGACAGTTGGGGTAAGGACAAGAACCTGGATATATTAGTTTCAGAAAAAGACCTGAAACAGTTGCAGGATTTGGTATTTGCACGGGGACGCGCCGGATTAAAGGACTCGGTTGCAATTAAGGTGGATAAGGGGATCTCCAAAGGGTTTCGCGTCGGTCTGAAAGACAACGACGTCTATTACGATTTCACCGATGAAAGCATTGCTGAATTCCTGGGTGAGTTTCTGAATCCCGGTATTAGAGCGATATTAGACAAGGCCTGATGGATAAATATATCTACTTCGCCGCCCAGCTGCCGCTGCTGGTTTTTGATAAAGAACCGGCGCTCGGTATCGAAAAATTCCTCGAAGAAGGGCGGAAGTGGCTGAGCGACAGCGATTTAAAATTACTCAGCGGCGTATCCATCAATGCCAGCGATCCCGCCAAACCTGATCCATCGGTTTTACGGGAATATAAATTATATGAATATACGCTGCGCAACGAACTGCTGCAGTACCGCCAATCCCTGAAAGCGCAGCAGGAACACAAGCCGCAGTTGTTTTCTCCGATGGTGCTGAAAGAGGGTAATCCGCTGGATGTGGAGAAGAAACTTCTGCAATTGCGCTGGCAGTTGATCGACGAACTGGAATTCGGGCATTATTCCGACATGGATTTTTTCGTTTTATACTATCTAAAACTGCAGATACTGCGGCGTTTACAGCAGTTTGACAAGGAAAAGGGCAAAGAAAAATTTTTAACATATACTGAAATGGCTTATGAATAAGACTAAAGGTACAATCATCGGTATTAACGGGAACATGATTTCCGTGGAATTTGAAGGCAATATTATCCAGAATGAGGTCGGCTATGTAATTACCGGCGAAGACCGTCTGAAATCCGAGGTGGTCAAGATTCAGGGAAATATTGCCTACATGCAGGTTTTTGAAATTACCAAGGGCCTAAAAGTTAATGACCGGGTAGAATTCTCCGGCGAGATGCTTTCCGCTCAGCTGGGCCCCGGCATTCTCGGAATGGTCTATGACGGTTTGCAGAACCCGCTGAATGAACTGGCCGAGATGCACGGGTTTTTCCTGAAGCGCGGTGTGATTCTGGATGCCCTGGATTTCAAGGCTGAATGGGAATTTACACCAGTTGCGAAAAAGGGTGATACGGTCTATGCCGCGAGCGTTCTCGGGCATGTCCCGGAAGGCATTTTCGAGCATAAAATTTTTGTGCCTTTCAACCTGCAGGGCGATTTTAAAGTCACGTCCATTGTGGAAAAGGGTAAGTACAAAGTGACCGACACGATAGCGACCATCGAAAATGATAAAGGCGACAAACACAAACTGAGCATGTTTTTCGATTGGCCGGTGAAGATCCCGATCGAGTTTTACCGGGAGAAACTGGTTCCCAAAGAACCGCTGCTGACCCAGACCAGGATTATTGATACGTTCTTTCCGGTAGCAAAAGGTGGCACGTATTGTATTCCGGGACCCTTTGGCGCCGGTAAAACCGTACTACAGCAGGTGACCAGCCGTTTTGCGGAAGCCGATATTGTCATTATCGCGGCCTGTGGTGAACGGGCCGGCGAGGTGGTGGAAACGCTGCGGGAATTCCCCGAAATAACCGATCCCCGGACCGGGAAACCGCTGATGGAACGAACGATTATCATCTGTAATACCAGCTCCATGCCGGTAGCCGCCAGGGAAGCCTCGGTATATACGGCGGCGACGCTGGGTGAATATTACCGGCAGATGGGCCTGAATGTTCTGCTTCTGGCCGATTCCACTTCCCGCTGGGCCCAGGCGATGCGTGAGTTGTCTGGCCGTTTGGAAGAGATTCCCGGCGAAGAGGCGTTTCCGGCGTACCTGGAATCCCGGATTGCCCAGTTTTACGAACGGGCCGGTCTGGTGGAATTTGAGGACGGGACATTTGGCAGTCTAACCATCGGTGGAACGGTGAGTCCCGCCGGTGGAAACTTTGAAGAACCGGTCACTCAGTCGACGCTGAAAGTAGTTGGCGCCTTTCACGGGCTGTCCCAGGAACGTTCCAATGCCCGCCGCTACCCGGCGATTCATCCGCTGGACAGCTGGTCAAAGTACAAGAGTTTTATTGATGCAATGCCGATTCAATATGCCTGTGACATTCTCCGCAAGGGTAACGATGTTCACCAGATGATGCTCGTGGTTGGTGAAGAGGGAACGTCGATCGAGGATTTCGTCATTTATCTGAAATCGGAATTTCTGGATAATGTTTATCTTCAGCAGAACTCCTTTGATTCGGTGGATGGCGCCACATCACCGGAGCGTCAGAAGCACGTGTTTAATTTTGTTCACAATGTCCTGACGAAACAGTTCAGCCTGAAGGAAAAAGACGAAGCCCGGAATTTCTTTAATAAATTACGGCAGCTGTTTATCGACTGGAATTACATCGATATGAGGAACGGCGAATTTAAGAAACAGGAAGCCAAGATAACCCAATTGATTGAGGAAAACTCAGACAATGCAGAAGGTGTATAATAAAATATTAAGTGTGACCGGGAACGTTATCACGGTCAAAGCGGAAGGCATCGCCAATGAAGAGTTGGCGGAGATCAGTACATCCCGCGGCAAATCACTGGCCCAGGCGATCAAACTGGACCACGATATTGTGTCGCTGCAGGTGTTTGCCGGCAGCCAGGGAATTGCCACCAATGACGAGGTTCGTTTTTTGGGAAATCCCATGCGGGTGACCTTTTCCGATGACATGCTTGGCCGGATTTTCAACGGCAGCGGCGTCCCCCGGGACAAAGGCCCGGCGCTGGCGGAAAACCTGATTGAAATCGCCGGCCCGTCGGTTAACCCGGCTAAACGTATCATTCCGCGCAACATGATCCGGACGAATATTCCCATGATCGATGTGTTTAATTCGCTGGTCGTTTCCCAGAAATTGCCGATTTTCTCGGTCTCCGGCGAGCCCTATAACGAACTGCTGGCGCGGATCGCCCTGCAGGCGGAGGTGGACTTGATCGTATTGGGCGGTATCGGTTTGAAATACGACCAGTATATGTATTTCAAGAATACCCTGGAAGAGGGGGGCGCGCTCAGTCGTTCGATTTTCTTTATTCATACCGCATCCGATCCGATCGTTGAAGGATTGATGGTTCCGGATTTGTGCCTGGCGGTGGCGGAGAAATTTGCCCTGAATGGCAAGAATGTGCTGGTGCTGCTGACCGACATGACCAACTTTGCCGACGCCCTGAAAGAGATCGCCATTACCATGGAACAGGTTCCCTCGAACCGCGGCTATCCCGGCGACCTTTATTCCCAGCTGGCTGCCCGCTATGAAAAGGCGGTGGATTTTGACGACGCCGGTTCGGTCACTATTCTGGCGGCAACGACCATGCCCGGTGACGACGTGACCCATCCCGTTCCCGATAATACCGGTTACATCACCGAAGGACAATTTTACCTGCGCAACGGCCGGATTGAACCCTTTGGTTCGCTGAGCCGCCTGAAACAGCAGGTCAATGATAAAACCCGTGACGATCACCGTGCTATTATGGACGGACTGATCCAGCTGTATGCGCAATACAATGAGACCGAAGAAAAACGGGCGATGGGTTTCCGGATGAGCGCATGGGACAAAAAATTGCTGAAATACGGCAAACTGTTCGAAGCCAACATGATGGACCTTTCGGTGAACATTTCCCTGGAAAATGCCCTGGACAAGGGCTGGGAAATTCTGGCCGAATGTTTTACGCCGGAAGAGACCCGGATGAAAACCGACCTGATCACTAAATTCTGGCCCAGGGAAGCGAAGTAATGGCAAAGATTCGTTTGACCAAAAACGAATTAAAGAAGCAGAAAGAGGCGCTGAAGCGTTATACCCGCTATCTGCCGACACTGGAGTTGAAAAAGACCCAGTTAGTGGCGGAGATCAGGCTGATTTCCCAGCAGATTGACAAAATCCGGGAGGAAATCGACCGCTTTGAAAAAGAGATTTTCCACTGGGTGGACGTCTTCGGTGAAGACATTGACGTCGGCGCGTTGTTCTCGGTTGAAGATGTTTTGACCACCAGCGGAAATATTGCCGGGATCGATATCGAAATTTTTGAAAACGTCGTTTTTAGGGACGAAGAATACGATCTCTTTGAAACCCCCTTGTGGGTGGACAAAGGTATCGAGGCCTGCAAGGAAAAGATTCGCCAGCAGCTGAAGATCAAAACCCTGGAAAAGCAGATGTCCGTTTTGCAGGAAGAGCTGCGTATTACAGTCCAGCGGATCAACCTGTTCGACAAGGTCAAGATACCGGAAGCCAGAGAGAATATCAGGGTGATTCAGATTTACCTCGGAGATGAGCGGACGTCGGAAGTGGTGCGCGGGAAAATTTCCAAGGCCAAGATACAGAAGAAAAAGGATCTGACAGCGGCATGATCGTTCCGATGCAAAAAGTGACCCTGTTTATCAGCGCCCGCCATCAAGACGGGGCGTTGAAAGAACTGCGCAAACTCGGTTTGGTGCATATCCAGCATGTCAAAGCGCCGGTATCGGAGGATATATCTCAATTGGAAATGGCGCTCAGCATTGTCGATAAATGCCTGCTGATTCTGAACAGTGACGGACAATCTGTTGCCGATACAAAAAGCGCTGGTACTAAAGCCAAAGAGATCGTAGCCGAAGTCCTGGCCCTGTCGGCCGAAAAACAGCAGCTGGACGGTCAAATCGAAGAAAAGCAAAATCTGGTCGACTGGTTCGAAAACTGGGGTAAAGTTTCCGCAGTGGACATTGAAGCCCTGCAGGTAAAAGGCGTGTTTATCCGGCTCTACAATATTGATAAAAACCAGTTGAAAGCGCTTCCCGAAGGCTCTTTCGCTGAAATCCTTTCTGAAGAAAAAAACCATGCAAAAATCGCCCTGATATCGGAATCCGCCGATGCGCGCCTGGATGTAAAAGAAGATTTTTTTCCACAGGAAGATTATGATACCGCTACAAAGGAGCTGGCGACGCTAATGGCCCGGTCGGAAGACATTGAACTTCGGTTAAAAGAATTGACTGAGACAATAAATCCAATTTTAACCTATAAAGCAGACCTCGAAAAACGACTGGAGTTCGCACGGGTGAAGTCCGGGATGCAGGAT
>JAUSPJ010000183.1 GCA_030655795.1 Fidelibacterota bacterium
TATGGACACGCTGTATTTCCCTGTTATCGAGTATTCCGGCAATGCACCGGATATGGGCGCATTTGAATCATCATATCCTTCTAAAATATTCAGTCATAGTGAGTTTCCATCGGGATTCAGTCTTGCTCAGAATTACCCGAATCCCTTTAATCCGGTGACAATAATTCAATATCAAATCCCATATCCTGTGATTGAAAGATTAGAAATATTCAATATGGTTGGACAAAAAATCGAAGATCTGATTAACGAACAGCAGGATGCCGGTCATTATGAAATAGAATGGAATGCCACAGGGTACAGCTCGGGCATCTATTTTTACCGGTTACAGGTCAATGATCCCGCCGACGGCGGGGCAAAAGATTTTACAGCAGTCAGGCGATGCATCTTCGTAAAGTAATTTCTTGTCACTGTTAATAACGATAATGAAGAGACTTACAAATTTAATTTTAATTAACCTGATAATACTCATAATTGGATGTAATCGAGCGAAACCAAGTTCCGATATAAATCACGACATTATATACCGTTCCGAAAATGATAATAAACGAAACGCATGAGCTGATGGGCGCACAACCGCTCGAAGCATTTCTGGAAATAATTGAAAAATTATAGGTGATATGAAATTATTCACACGATTGGCCTGGAAACTGGCCCTGTTTACCGGGCTATTGATACTGCTGACAGTCCTGGCATTATCCATACCCGTTTACTGGTTAACGAGAAATACACTGGAAGATCAGTTGGCCGATCATCTTGCAGCAAATATTACACTTCTATCCGGTGCAATTGATCCTGGCCTGATCAGTTTTATCATCCAATACCCGGAATCACAATTTCTGAGGGATTCTCTGGAAACATCACTGAAGGATGTTTTACAGAAATACTCCGCCGGCACCATTTATATTCTTGATTCAGAAAATATAATTCTGCTGTCTGCCGGGAATAAACTAAATGCAATGCACTCCGCATTAATTCATAAACCGGAAATTGAAAAAGCCCGGGAAACCGGGATCGGTTTCGCGCCACTTTACCAGGATGAATCCGGAAGCAGCTTTAAATCGGTGTACAAATTGTTTGAAATTGATGAATATCCCGGAATTATCATCGGGCTGGACGCCGATGCTCATTTTTTAAAATACACTGAGCAATTGCGTCAACGTATCCTGATTATTGGCGGCAGTGTTCTGTTAATCAGTGTAATCGCAGTTATGATACTGGCTCAGACCCTGACTCAGCCTCTTCGGCATTTAACAGAATTTGCTAAAAATATCGGACGCGGACGGGCCGAACCGCCAATACTTCAAAAACGCCGGGACGAAATTGGATTTCTGGGGAAAACGATGGAGGAGATGCGACAGGAAATTGTAAAACGGGAAAAGGAAAACAAAGAGCTGATCGCCTCCGTTGCCCATGAAATCCGAAACCCTCTGGCCGGTATGCAGGTCAATGCTGAACTGCTGCTGGAAGCCACCCAAAATCACAAGGATTTACACACCTACTCATGCGCTGTTACCAATGAAATAGCAAATTTGAGCAATATCGTAGATAACTTTTTAGCCTATGCGCGTCCAATCGACGCCACACTCGAATCTCTGTCAATCCGAACATTAATCGATGAAATCATTGACACACTTAAACGTGATTTCCCAAACCATCAATTCACCATTAACGGCAATGAAAAGGCGCTCGTTCATCCCAATAAAATCAAGCACGCATTTTTCAACCTGTTAAAAAACGCCTGTGAATCATCGAACGAACGAGATCTAATCGATGTGCGAATAACCCGAAACAACGATGATATTTCAATCGCCTTTCAGAATCGTGGAGAACCAATTCCATCCCAAATTCAGTCTCAGATTTTTGAGGCTTTTTTCAGTACCAAAGGATCAGGCGTCGGATTGGGACTTTCCATCGCCAAATCCGTCGTCGAACAACACGGCGGACACATTCGTTTGACTCACTCTGATGCTGATGGCACGGAGTTTGTCATTGACTTACCAGCAGGTTGATATGGAATTAAAAAAGAAACAGTACAAAATATTAGTCGTCGAGGATAACATTTCTCTTCGTAGTGGAATCGTCGCTACCTTGGAAAAAGACGGATACTCTGTGGATTCAGCGGTTGACGGTGAAGAAGGATTGACGAAATCCCGGACCACTTTATGTAACCTGATGATCACCGACATAAAAATGCCCAAAATCGACGGTTTAAAATTATTTAAAATGGTGAAATCCCGGTTTCCGGCAATAGATATAATTGTGATAACCGCCTTCGCTACCGTAGATATCGCCGTGGATGCGATAAAAAACGGCGCCGAGGATTTCATCACCAAGCCATTCCCATTGGCAGAACTCCGTACGAAAGTATCCGCACTCTACGATCGTTGGGAAAACCGGCAGAAAATCACAGAATCATCATCTGTTTCGCATCAGATTATCGGTAATTCCGAGGCAACAAAAAAAATCCGTGTCCTGATTCAAAAAGTAGCCGGATCCGACAGCCCGGTGCTGATAACCGGTGAGAGCGGTACCGGCAAAGAACTGGTCGCCCGTTCGATTCATGAATCGGGAAAAACAGCCAATGGTCCTTTTATCGCTGTCAATTGTGGCGCTTTGACCGAATCGCTACTTGAAAGTGAATTGTTTGGACATGAAAAAGGCGCATTTACCGGGGCAATTCGCGCTCACGCGGGAAAAATCGAGCAGGCTGCCGGCGGAACGCTTTTCCTCGATGAAATCGGTGATATGCCCCTAAATTTGCAGGTAAAATTGCTCCGTGTACTTCAGACCAAGCAATTTCAACGCGTTGGCGGTGAAAAATTCATTCACAGTAATTTCCGGCTCATTTCCGCCACGAACAAAGACCTCGAAAAAGCCGTCAAAGAAAAGTTGTTCCGATCCGAGCTCTACTACCGGATTAATGTCATCCCGATTCACATCCCATCATTGGCCCAACGGCGGGAAGATATTCCGCTGCTGATTGATTATATTCTTCAGCAACGCTCAAAAAAATTAAACCGCAGTATTCCCCGGATTCAAACAAATGTTCTGCGCAAATTGCAGGCCTACTCCTGGCCAGGCAATGTCCGCGAACTGGAGAATTTCATTGAGCGGGCGCTGGTATTCATTGAGGATAATATTTTTACCGAGGAGCTGTTTTCGTTCGATGAAAAGTGTGAAGCAGGTGAGACCGATCAGCCCATTCCCGGCCGGGATATGGTTGATTATATTAATAAAATCGAACGGGAAATGATTCTGACGGCATTGAAAGACCATCACGGAACTAAGCAACGCGCTGCCGATCAATTGAACATCAAAGCCGGTACCCTGTATTATAAAATGGAAAAATACGGTATTGAGGAACATGAATATGAAACGTAGAATATCATTAATTATTATCACAGTTCTCTTATTTCTATTAAATACATTATTAGCCAACAGCCATCTTGAAAACCAGCACATTCAATTCTCACATATTTTGACCAAAATAGCCGATATAGAAGCAGAAATTTCACAGTATGATTCGGAATTTGATAAAATCAATGTAAAGATAAACAGGCTGGAAACGCAATATGAGATCAGTTGGATCGGGAGACGCCGGATTGTCAAACTCACCGAAGAAAAAGCAATTCTGAATTTAAAACGACTGGATTACTATCAACAATTAATGAATCTGCAAAACACCGCTCATCAGATTTCATCCGGGATGTTTGATAGAATTTCTCAAATCATCGACTCGCTGCTGATTGAAATTAATTCAACAAATTCGACAACCGACCGTAAATCCGGACTGGAATATTTATTGAAAGTTATTGAAGTCCGCAACTGGATTATTAATACAAGATCTGCGTACGCTCAAATAGACAATGAATTAATTCCTAAAAAAATGAACATCCGGGATTATTTATCCATAGCCCAATCCAATCGCCAAATCCGAAACGACCTCCTCAATCTGATGGATGATAAAATTCATGAATTAACTCTGATGATCGAAACCGCACAAGAAGAGGAAATCCTGCAAAACCGGCTGGAACAGTTTACCCTGGAAATTTCATCTATCGGTGGTGAAATCCATAAGCAGATGCTGAATCCAGTCAATGTATCTAAGACTGATATTACTGCAACTGACTGGAACTATAGCAATCTTACAGGTAATGGAAGAAACCAGGATTTTGTGACCTGGGTTTTAAATACGCAGCCCGGCATATTATCTTCTATGAGCAGTTATGATTATCTGCCGATAATAAAATCACTGGAACCGTCGGAATTGCCCAATTATATTTTATCTCTTGATTCACTGCGCAACTATTACTTTGCATAAAAACAGAATCTGTTGAATCCTTAATAATATTATCGTCATTGTCTTAATTTTTCAGACTATGCGCCTTAATCGACTCAATCACAGGTTTTTTCCTGAATTTCGCATTCCGGCAATCCTGATATTTTGCTCGGGTCTGCTGTTTTCCCATACGAATACCGGTTCATCGTTTTACATTAAAAGTGAATTTATCTCGGAATCCAACATATTCGAAGATTCTACTAAAACTCAGTCTGCCGGAAACCAGATATGGTTTGGATTATTGCATAATTATCTTTCAAAACGACAGAACCTGCGTCTTAAACTCGTTTCAAACCTGGCCTGCTACACCAGGCATCCGGTCGAAAGTAAAGCGGTCAGCATGTTGGCGATTCAATATAATTACAA
>JAUSPJ010000188.1 GCA_030655795.1 Fidelibacterota bacterium
CTACGGTGCTGATAATGACGTGATAGGGCAATCCTGTAGACTCGACAGGCGTAAAATAAGACTGAGCTGATGCGGTAACAGCGAAAAAAACAAACTCCGCTAAAAGCGTCAATTTACGTCTTATCTCTATCCAAATATTCCATTTCATTTTTGATATATGATCTTTGTGCGATTGTTAATCCTGGAGTTAATTATTGATACCAAATATATTCCCGAAGGAACATGCCTGCCTTTTGTTGAAATTCCGTCCCAGGCTAAAAAATATTTGCCGGGGGCTTTAAAAAAACCATTTTTATGGTATATTTCTTCGCCGGCTAAGGAATGAATAAGCATTTGATAGGCGCCTGTTCGCGTGGTATTGATTACAAAATTAACCCGATGATTGAATGGATTTGGATAAGCTGCTAAATCATAGCTTTCGGGAATATTAGCACTTTCACCAACTTTTACCCGGGTCAAATCCAGCGCTAATACCGAATATCCTCCAAAACCAAAGCTTCCATTCCCCACTTCATATATCGGCGTCATTTCCAATTCCTGCCATACTGAATCCGTTTGAACCCAGATTTTGAATTTCATTATATTGCCGTTGGCAAAGCCGGCTAGCCCTAAACTGGGATTTCCACCCCACGTAGTAATTTGAAAATTATAGACGCCATTAAAAACCGCTGCGCCTGCACATAGCGTATCATCAAAAGCCCCCACTTCTGTTTTTTCCGGAACTCCTTCCCCATTGATAGTTATGTTGGTGATAACAAGGATATAAGGCAAACCGGTAGTATCAACCGGGGTGAAATAGGTTTGCGCATGTAAACTCATATTTATTATGGTTAAAATTGATAATATGGTGATCTGAAAGCGCATATTTCAGTGATTTTCTATAAGGGCATGAATGCCCTGAGTTGGGGTTATTTTGGTCCCAATCGCAAATGACCTGGCCAATGAAACTAAATGGACTTTAAACCTTCTTTTAAAATCAGGGCGGCTGGGAAAATAAATCCACTGGAAAAAGGGAACCAAAATTTTTATCATTGTATTAATATATCTCACATCAGCCTTTTTATTAATGCCTCATTTCATCAAAATGACTTTGTGAACCGAATAAAATTCCGGGGCAGTCATCCGGATTAAATATATTCCCGAACTCAAAGGTTTACCAAATTTATCTGTTCCGTTCCAGATTATGTTGTATTTTCCGGGAATATGAAATTCATTGTCAGCGAGCCTTATCACTTCTTTTCCCAAAATATTGTAAATCATTATAGATACTTTTGCATTGTCAGGAACATCATATACTATATGGGTGCTAGCATTAAAAGGATTAGGATAGCTGGGACGCAATGCATATTTGTCGGGTATTAGACCAGGGGCGCCTTTTAGTGAAACAATGGAATAAGCCGCTCCTTCAAAATATTTTTGACTTTCATTCCGGAAAGTGGCGTCGATCCCGAATTCGCTATTGAAACGTTTGCTGAATGCTTTGAAGGTGATTGGCGCTTCGGAACGAAATCCGGGGACATTGAACTCCTCACTGCCTTTCCAGGCTGTCACAAAATTCACCTTTTCTGAATTCCAGACCGTTGCTCCAACACAGAGTTCGTTATAAAAAATTCCGACTTCGTCTCCATTTTCGAAGGAATGATTGTCCATTAATGCCGTGGTAATTACAACTGTATAAGGTAAACCTGTTTCAGTATATTGAAAATGCAGGGGCAAAGCCGGCTCTATTCCGGAAGCTAATATTCGCTTAGCCAAAACCCCTTCCTGAGAAACGGGGTAGGTGAAGCTAAGGGCTGTCTGAGCATTGGTGAATACCTGATAACCGGACAATGGCTGTAAATTAACCAAAGAATTTATACTCATGGAAGGTATCCAGACACCGCCGGCGTCATCCTGTACAATTTCAATCTGTGAAGCAATATCGGCAAATGCATATTCTACGCTCATGGGCGCATCATAGAGATAAGAAATTGAATTAAACTGATTTTTATTCAGGGTAATCTGCCAGTTCTGGGGAGTAATTGTCATTCCCTGAAGGCTTAACTCTTTATCTTCACCCGCCACAAACACATGATAGCCTTCCGTTATATCCATGTCGCCAATGGTATTGATCCCGTACTGCGGTATATAGGAGCTGCCGTTGTCCTCATACACAATCTTTAAGTCAGTCAGATTGCCGAAAATTGAGGAAATATTGGGATATTTAGGATAAAGATAAATTGAGATCAGGTTGAAACGATTGGCGGTCAGAGGAATATTGACAGTTTGATAGACCGAGCCCTGCAAACTGGCTTTGGCGAAACCGCCGTCCACGAAATGACCATTGCCGAACGAATAATTCACCACATTCACGGTCGCATAGCGCGCTTTGCTGGCATCGTAGAGTTTGATAATAAGCGAGTCGCCTTCTGTAAATCCCGGCGAACCACCGTCAGCACCATAACAGGTGATAATCATCGGGAAACTGCCATTGAAGCCACCCGCACCGACGCAGACCTCGCCGTCAAAGATACCGACTTCGTCGCCGGTCTGGAGAGGTTCACCGTCTATCGAGCCGGTTTCGAGCACGATGTAAAACTTATTTTCTACGGAACTCGGTGGGGTAAATTTAACCGGATTCAAAGCGGTATAGGTGCCGACGACTTGTAAAATGCAGATGGAATCGAGTGGATTCGGGTAGTTGTTGGTCACGACTTTAATTTTACCGATTTTAATTCCGGTGGATGTTCCCTTCAAAGTATCGGCAATGTTGACAGTTGCATAAGGGGCAACCACCCCGTTCGAAGCTGAAAGGGTCCCGGCGTTCACGACGCCGGTCAAGGTAAAGGTTAGGTCTTTAGTGCCGTTATTAATAAACGCAATGTTCTTTATGGTGGTTTGACTGGTTTGCTGAAAAACGGTCAGATACCGGGGATTAATCTGGTAGTTGACTAATCCCGGTTTCTCGCTGATTTTGCGGGATTTGATACTTTCCTTGCTCGGATAGACGGCGGCTACCGCGAAGTCATACGATACATTATTGGTCAGACCGGTAAAGCGCAGATAATTTTCGCCAGTTTGTCCTGCTGAAGTCCAGGTCGAGCCCGTAGATTGCTTATAGTATCCTTTGCATCCGGTCAGAGAATCGGTGGCGCTTATTGTCCAGCCGATCTCAATCCAACCATCGCCGGTACTGCGGACGGCGAGATTCTGCGGAACGAAACCGAAGTTATACGGATATGCGCCAATGTCGGCAATGGTTCCGTCAACATCCAGCGAATCAATATCCCCGGCATTAATAGCCGGCGAATTTGATAATAAGTGATAGTTGCCCGTGTCAGGATAGAAAAACATGGGATTCAGAAATATATTGCCATAAATATCGGAAGGCGTCGCATTGCCATTCACCGTCACGACCTGACCGACCTGGGCAGACAGAGACAAACCGGCAAAATGATTGATGTTATTGTAGAGCAATGAAGTCTGTGTATAATTCGGACTGTCAGCCGAAATTCCAGTAGTAAAATCGTGAATCAGATTGCTGTTGGTCTTCAGAGTCGCATTAGAGGTGGTGACAATTCCACTACCAACTCCTTTTCCGATAATCGTATTCTGATAAAGGGTCATATTGGAATTGCTCTCGAACTTCAGCCCGTAGTCACTCCCATAAACCTTGACCAGTGAGTGCTTGATACTACCACCGGCACCTGAACCGTAAATCCCTCGGTGGCAATTCTCTATGGTAACATCGGACACTTCCAGCGTCCCGCCTGTGCAGTATATCGCCTCATACCCGCTATTCGAATTGGGAGATTTTATGACACTGCCTTTAATCTTCCAGCCACTGCCATAATATCCTCTAGTATTCTCACCAAGAATTAGAGTATCGTTTTCGCTGGTATTGTTACTCCCATAAAAGGCAGACCAGTCTGCACCATCATAACGAGACC
>JAUSPJ010000192.1 GCA_030655795.1 Fidelibacterota bacterium
CTTTATCAAAACCAGGGGAATGTAAAACTCTCAAAATCGGCCCTGGAAACCCTGTCAATTGTTGCCTATAAACAGCCAATTACCCGCGGTGATATTGACGCCATCCGAGGGGTTAGTTCTTATTTAAAATCGCTACTTGAGAAAAACCTGATCGAAACAAAAGGCCGTCAGGAAGGTCCCGGAAGGCCGTTGCTTTACGGAACCAGTTCTCATTTTCTTGAATATTTTGGATTGAACAGTCTTCAGGATCTCCCGAAATTAAAAGAGATCGAAGAAATAATGAATGTGGAAATCGAAGATGGTGATGAAGAAGAATACGACGGGAATCCGTCTGAATAGATATCTCTCACTGTGCGGGATTGCCTCCCGCCGAAAATGTGAAGAGATGATTGAGGAAGACCGGATTGCAGTTAATGGTAAAATCGTAACGGATTTTTCCACATTTATCCAGGACAGTGATACTGTGACCCTGGATGGTGGAAAAATATCCCCTCAGCGAAGTAATTACCTGTTATTGAATAAACCGAAAGCTGTGATTACAACATTGAGTGATGAACAGTGGCGAAAACATGTTGGGATGCTTTTGCCTAAAAATGTATTTGTCAAACCGATCGGCCGTCTGGATAAGAACACGACCGGCGTTTTATTATTCACAAACGACGGTGAATTACACTATCGCCTGACTCATCCAAAATACCAAATCCCGCGGGTGTACCAGGTTGAGCTGGATAAGATGTACAGCGAGAAATTAAGCAGCATAATCGCTGCTGGTGTCCAGTTAAATTATCGTGAAACGGCACGGGGAAACGTGTTGTATGTCAGGCATATGAAAAAACACTCCGTCGTGACACTTGAACTGCGCGAAGGTCTTAACCGGGAAATCCACAGAATGTTTAAAGTATTGGGATACAAAGTGACTGACCTGGATCGAATCAGCTATGCCGGAATAAGCGCGGGAGCTGTAAAGCCCGGACAGTGGCGGTATCTGAATGTGGCTGAGGTGCGGAAATTAAAGGAATTATGCGGAATCATTTAGAAAAGGAAAGCATTTGTTTTTATCAGGTGAACAATTAAATTTACCGGTTATTTGAAAGGTGAGATATGGGAATGATTGTAGCAATAGACGGTCCGGCCGGTTCAGGAAAGAGCAGTACTGCCAAAGAGGTAGCCAGAAAATTGAATTTTACCTATGTTGATACCGGTGCAATGTACCGGGCCGCGACGTTAGCAACACTCCGGAAAAATATTGATATTGAAAACGATAAACTCATTACCCGGCTGGTCCGGAAATTGGATATACAGTTTCGCTGGATTAATAATGTTCATCATACGTTTCTGGATAACGAAGATGTCTCCGATGCCATCCGAACATCTGCCGTTGCTGCAATGGTAAGTCCGGTAAGTGCGATTCCGGGAGTCAGGGTCGTCATGGCAGAACAGCAGCGGGCCATGGCGAAAAATGATAATATTGTAATGGAAGGTCGTGATATCGGAACAAATGTATTTCCGAATGCCGATTTTAAGTTTTACATGGATGCGGATATTCATGTTCGGGCAAAGCGGCGTATCAACGATTACCGGAAAATCGGTCAGTCTCTGACAATTGATGAAATAGTCAAAGAATTAAAAAAACGCGATAAGATTGACTCATCGCGTTCCTATTCACCGTTGAAAAAAGCGGAAGATGCGATTACGATTGATACAAGCAATTTGAGTTTTCAGGAACAGGTTGATCAAATTGTATCGATTGTCCAGGAAAAACAAGAATGAATCAAGAATAAAAATAAGTGAAATATTAACCCAAAACCGAAGGAACTCGTTCCATGACAGAAGAAAAGAAATTAACCCCTAACCCTTCAGAAGAGCTTGTTGAAAATACCGACGCTGAAGAAACCCCTGCCGAACTTGAAACTCCGGCTGAATCCGAAACACAGGAAGAAGTAGCCGTAGAAGAAGAGCAGGAAAAAATCAAAGAAGTCGACGATAATGCGACTATAGAAGAAACAGAGGAGGCTGCTGAGCCTGAAACTGAAGATGAACCTGAAACAGAAGCTATTGAAGCTCCGGTTGAAGCAGCCGAACCGATTGTTGAAAAACCATTTAAAACAAACGATGATGGCGTACCATATAAAACGGAATTGATCAGCAGTGGTCCACTGTCCGAAGAAATTCGTGTGTTTGAATTAAAAGACTTAAATAAAATCCAAAAAGATGTGGATGAAGAACAGCGAAAAATCTACGAAAGTTCGCTCCGGGACATCTCACAGGAACAGCGGGTCATTGGAACTATCGTTACGGTAAATGAAAATGAAATATTGATGGATGTCGGTTTTAAATCCGAAGGCGTTATTTCACGGGATGAATTTGAAGAAGGCGAAGGCCCGAAAGTCGGTGACCAGATTGAAGTGTTTGTCGACGTTCTTGAAGATGAAAACGGTCAAATGATTCTCTCCAAGAAAAAAGCCGACTTTATGCGAGTCTGGGAGAGAGTTCGGGATATTCACGATACTGCTGAGACGATTGAAGGACGCATTACCAACCGGATTAAAGGCGGTATGGTGGTTGATATCATGGGAATCGATGCATTCCTGCCCGGCTCTCAAATTGATATTCGTCCGGTTACGGATTTTGATTCCTACGTTGGAAAAACATTCGAATTCCGGATTGTGAAATTGAATGAGCTGCGGAAAAATATCGTACTCAGCCGCAAAGAAATCCTTGAAGAGAGCATGAAAGAAAAACGTGACGACCTGCTTTCAAAGATTAAAGTAGGCGATGTTCTCAAAGGACGTGTGAAAAATATTACGGACTTTGGTGTGTTTATCGATCTGGGTGGCCTGGACGGACTGCTCCACATTACTGACCTTTCCTGGGGACGTGTAAATCATCCGAAGGAAGTTGTTGGAATGGATGATGAACTTACTGTCAAGGTTATCGATTACGACTCCGATAAACAGCGAGTATCGCTTGGATTGAAGCAGTTGACGCCGCATCCTTGGGAAGGTATTGAAGAGCGGTATCCGATTGATTCCATTGTAAAAGGTAAAGTTGTAAATATTGCCAATTATGGTGTTTTTGTTGAACTGGAAAAGGGCGTAGAAGGCCTGATTCATATATCGGAAATTTCGTGGACTCAGCATATCAAACATCCATCTGAAGTGTTTAGTCTGGGTGAAGAGATTGAAGCGAAAGTGCTAAATATCGATGGTGAAGAGCGGAAAATCTCACTCGGATTTAAGCAGCTGGAACCGGATCCATGGGAAACGATCGAGCAGACCTATGTTCCTAACTCAACTTACAAAGGTATTGTCCGCAATCTGACTCCCTATGGTGTTTTTGTTGAATTGCAGGAAGGTATCGATGGATTTGTGCATATTTCCGATCTTTCGTGGACCCGGAAAATCCGTCATCCGCGTGAAATTATAAAGCGTGGGGATGAAATTGATGTTCGGATTCTGGAAGTATCCAAGGAAAACCGTAAGATTACCCTTGGCGTAAAACAGGCTGAAACAGATCCTTGGCCAATGATTGAAGGAATTTATACCGAAGGTTCTATTGTTGAAGGTGAAGTGGCCAAGATTACCGAAAAAGTCATTGTTGTTAATCTGGAACACGATGTAGACGCAATCGTTCCAATTGGACAGATGCCCAAAAAAGACCGGAACGACGTCAGTAAAGCGATCAGTGTCGGTGAAAAACTTCAGCTTAAGGTTCTGGAAGTAAACAAAAACGAAAAACGAATTGTCCTTTCCAGGGATCAGGCAATTCCTAAAGAGCCCAAAAACGATGCTGAAGCTTACATGCTGCAGCAAACCAATCTTTCTGACAAAATTGAGATTCCCGATGAAATCCGGAAAAAAATCGCAAAGTCAGAAAAGGCAAAAAAAGTGGTAGAAACGGTTGTAAAGGAAAAAGCCCCTAAAAAGGCGTCTAAGAAGAAAATAACTCTGGAAACTGAAGAACCTGCCGCAGAAGTCGAAAAAGAAACCGAAACCAAACCGGCGCCGAAAAAAAGGACGAAAAAAAGGACGAAAAAAGCAGAACCGGAAACCGAAGAAGACGCAGGTACCGAAAAGAAAACAGTTAAGAAAGCCGCACCGAAGAAGACTGCTGCCAAGAAAACAAGCAAAAAGGCCAAAAAACCTGAAGAACAAGATGAATCAGATAAACCAGAGGAAGCAAAGTAAACAACGCTTCATAGCGGTTATCTTAGCGTAAAATCAAATATAGGGGCTTGATATTAACGAGCCCCTATGTTATTTTCAGACGTTAATTCTTTAATTTTGGATTGGAAAAAAATATGGCCGATGAATCTATCTTTATTAAAATTGGTCGTCAGTTTATTAATTGGTTTCTGAAAAATACCCGGATTAAAATCGGGATATTAATACTGGCAGTAATCATATGGTTCTTTACGGTTCTTGGTAATCACTATACCTATACCATTAATACGCCCCTGGAGATCATCAACATTGAAGAAGGAAAAACACTAAAAGAAAAAATTCCCAGCTATATTCAGGCAAACTTTTCCGGAAGAGGGGTCGATCTGTTTTATCTGCTGACCACACGTAAATATGCATTTAAGTTTGTACTTGATCTGGAATCCATCCGCTGGTATTATGTTTATAACCTGAATGATTATTACTCGGAGAATGCTGAAAAAATAATTATTCCACGTAATGTAAATGTCACATTCAATCATATTGTATATCCGGAATCACTTCGGGTTGAGCTGGATCGTCTGGATATGTTACGTGTGCCTGTCCGCTTGCGTACCGATATAAAGACAGCCCCCGGATATATAACCGTAAAAAAACCGGTTATTGTTCCGGACAGTGTGTTATTGAGTGGCCCCCGGACCTATATGAAAAAATATAAGGAAGTATTTACAGAGCCGTTTCAAAAGAGTTCGGTTGTTGCACCCGTAGAAATTGACCTCGGTCTGGAAATTCCGGTTAAAGATAATATTCAGGCAAATGCCAATAAAGTTCATTTCTACCAGTCAGTCGAACAGATTGGCGAGCAGACTGTGACCAATATTCCGGTTCGTCTGATTGGCGTCCCCGGCCGAACAAATGTCGAACTGAGTCCTTCGGAAATATCGTTAATGGTTTCCTCTGCAATCAGCCAGCTGACTACCATTCAGCCGGACGATATCAATGTTTATTTCAATTTTAAAGAGAATTGGAAATACGGTGAAACTTATTACGTTCCGACCGTGGAATTGCCGGAGGGTGTATTGAGCTGGAGTAATATGACGCCACGAAGAATTGAAGTTCGGATCGTACGGGAAAGATAGATGAAAATACTTGGAATTGAAACGTCTTGCGACGAAACCGCAGTCGCTGTTTTAGATGATACAACTGTTTTGGTAAATCTCGTAAGTTCACAGTTGTTGCATCAGCAATATGGCGGTGTTGTGCCCGAAGTCGCCTCCAGAGAACACATGCGCATT
>JAUSPJ010000194.1 GCA_030655795.1 Fidelibacterota bacterium
ATTCAGAAGTGCAGGCCGGTTCATATCCGGTATCATTGGAAAATTTGGTTGTTTCCGATGAAAACGCCGGCAGTCTGATCGGTTCCGGTCTGGGTGCGATTATAGAAGTTGACAGCGCCCTGCTGAGTTCCTTTGACTTGCTTTTACCGGGATCCGGGAGTGTAGTTGATGTTTCAGCGGCGAATATTGAATTTGTCTGGAATCGGAGTACATTTCCGGCAAATCCGGTTATTAATTATATGGTTCATATCGGCGTGAAGAACTACGGCGAATTAACTGAATCCTATGTATCAGGTGGAAACGGGACTGATACCACCCTGTTTCTGAATATTGGCGATTTGCGGCAGGCAATTGAGTCGCAGGGAATTCCAATGCAGAATCCACAGGAAATCTACTGGTGGGTTGTGGCCTCTGACGTCCGGGGAAGCCGGCAATCGGAATCGATATTTGACCTCGCAATTCAGGGACTTGTGGGTATTGACAGGAAATCCGCAGGAATTCCCCCGGCCTACAGATTATTCCGAAATTATCCCAATCCCTTCAATTCTCAAACGACCATTCGATTTGAGATACCGGAACCCGCTACGGTTAGAATAACCGTATATAATCTGTTGGGACAGGTAGTTGTGACATTGATTGATAATGATTTTATGGCAGGAGGACACTACAGTTGTCGTTGGAATGGTCTCAATCAAAATGGGGAACCGGTAAAATCCGGATTATATATAGTGTCGTTCCAGGCGGGAAATTACTACAGTACACAAAAAATTGTATTTTTGAAATAATGTGCTGAAATTTAGGGTGTGTGGCTGAGTTTGAATCCTTTGAATATTGAGCGGATTCTTTAAATTACAATGCTTTTTGAGCCGCGGTGGCGGAACTGTCTCAACGGAGATCCCTTTGGGAGCAGAGCTGCCCGCCGGCGCTAATGCCAGAGTGGTGAAACTGGTATACACGCTAGGCTTAGGACCTAGTTCCGTTAATGCGGATTGTGGGTTCGAGTCCCACCTCTGGTACAAGGTTTTGGCAGGCGGGCAAGCTGGACTTAGGATCCAGTCCCGACCGCCGGGATGCGAGTTCTCCCGGAGGAAGCTCTTTTCCCGAAGGGATCCTTTTTGGAGAGGGACTCTCGCCCGCGGCACACTGTTCAGACAATAAAGTTATTATAAGGGAAGTGAATGAAAATTACGGTCTATGAAGTCAGCAGTATCGAGCGAAAAATCCGGGTTGACTTTGAGTGGAAAGATGTTGAAGAACAGTATGACAGCACCCTGAATAAATTGCGGAGAAAATTGAAAGTTGACGGTTTTCGTCCCGGTAAAGTCCCGACCGATGTTGCCAAACGTTCGCTGGGCCCGCAGTTGAGCTATGATTTTACCAACGCTGTGATTGAGTCGAATTATAAAGATGTTCTGAAAGAGCAGGACATTGAGAAGTTTATTGATCTGAATATCAGCGGCGTGGATTTTGACGCCGGGAAAACTTTTTATTTCGAGATGACCGTTGAATTTGATCCGGAAGTTAAATTGCTGGAATACAAAAAGGGTTTTCCGATTAAAAAAACTGTATATGTGCTGGATAAAGAAGATGTGGAACTCTATCTTGAAGATATTCGTGAACATCACGCCGAGGTAATAGAGATATCCGATGGTGCACAGAAGGACCACTATATTCTCTGTGATTTACAGGAAACCGATGGAGACGGAGTTCCGTTGGTCGGGAAAAAAGTCGCTAATCGCATGATAAAGGTGGGCGAAGGCATTTATGGAGAACCCGGCAGTGAGACTCTGATCGGAGCCAAAGCCGGCGATGAAGTTCATATTCAGTTTAAACCAAAAAAAGGCGACAAGATTAATTATGTTGTATCTGTAAAACGGGTAGAATCCCATGCTTTACCGAAATTGACGGATGACTTTATTAAAAATAATTTTAAGACTATCGATAATTATAAGACACTCCGGGAAGAGGTTGAAAAATTACTGCAAGGCGAATGGGACAGCCGGACAGAAAAAGAGTACCTGCGGGGCATTACCGAATATTTTGTGGAAAAGGTGACAATAGACGTGCCGAAATCCCGAATCAAGCGGTTTTTAGACAATGTTATAGAGGATATGCTGGCGAAGAATGGCGGCAAGGAAATTGACGATCAGAAACTGCGGGAACAGTACCGTCCCATAGCCGAGCGGGAGATTCGCTGGTACCTGATTCAGGAGGCCATCAGTAAAGCCGAGAATATTAAAGTCACAAAAGCGGAAACGGATCAGAAGATTCAGGAAATGGCGGAGCAGTATCCCAATGAGAATCGAGATGCCGTCCTGAAATATTATCGAAAAGCTGAAAATCGCTCCCATCTGGAAACCGATCTCCATGAACAGAAAATTTTCGATTGCCTGAAAGAATCTGTTAAAGTCAAAAAAGAGACAATAAACACAAAAGATTTTCGAAAAAGGAATATGTAATGGTTAAAAAACCTGTGGTAAACCAGATGTACATTCCTATGGTGGTTGAGCAGACCGGCCGTGGAGAACGCGCGTATGATATCTATTCGCGGCTGCTGAAAGAGCGGATAATCTTTCTGGGTTCGCCGATTGACGACCACGTTGCCAGCCTGGTGATTGCCCAGCTGCTGTTTTTACAGGCGGAAGATTCCGACAAGGACATTTCAATTTATATTAACAGTCCCGGTGGAACCGTTACCGCCGGACTGGCGATTTATGACACGATTCAATTTGTTAATCCGGATGTGTCAACGATTTGCATTGGGCAGGCGTCAAGCATGGCGGCGGTTTTGCTGGCAGCCGGAGCGAAGGGTAAGCGGTACGCACTTCCGAATTCCCGTGTTATGATCCATCAACCGTTAGGGGGCATTGAGGGGCAGGCCAGCGATATCCAGATTCATGCTACCGAAATAATTAAAATCAAGCAGAAATTGAATGCAATCCTGTCGGAATTAACAAAACAACCGTTGAAAAAGGTCGAAAACGATACGGACCGGAATTATTTTATGTCGTCAGAAGAAGCGGTTTCCTATGGCATCGTGGACGAAGTGCTGACGAAACACTTAAAAAAATTAAGCGCTTCGTCGTAAATAAAGCTTGACAATTGAATTGTAAAATCTTTAGATTAATCAGTAATGTGGGTTTGTAGGCAGTTGAATTCAGATATAATCCTCGTCAATGAAATTTCAGTTTATTGGAGCGCGCTGTTTTTCCTTTTCTATCACGGAGGCTAATTTATGCTTCATAAATGGAACAGAGAGGCAAACAGGCGCTCTTTTAAACCGATGTTTAATGGCTGTTTCTTCAAATTTGGAAAGATGAAAAAAAGGAAAATGGATAAAAGATTTGTGAGATATATAAGGAGTATGCAATGAAAAAGGGGCTGTTATTTTTCGGTTGTTTTATTTTTGCTGTTAGCATTGTCGCATTTGCAGCCGATACCGGGAAAATTGCCGGTAAGGTAACGGATCAGAGTACCGGTGAGCCTATTATTGGTGCGAATGTGCTTGTTGAAGGTACCTATTTCGGATCGGCGTCGGATGCGGACGGGAATTTTTTCATTCTGAATGTACCTCCGGGGACGTATACAGTCAGATGTCAAGTGATCGGGTATAAAGAAATTGTTCAGAAGAATGTACGGGTAATGGCGGATTTAACCACCAAAATTGATTTTGATCTTGAACAAACCGTATTAGAAGGAGAACAAGTTGTTGTTGAAGCAAAGCGACCAATGATACAGAAAGATTTGACAGCGAGTAGAAATATTGTAACTGCAGATGAAATTGCTAATATACCTGTGGAAAATATTCAAGATATTGTTAACCTGAGCGCAGGTTTTGTTAACGGTCATGCGAGAGGTGGCAGAGATGGCGAGGTGGCATATCAAATAGATGGTGTTGCCACTATGGATCCGATGACCGGTGGATTTGACACAGATGTTCCGGAATTGGCAATTGAGGAGGTTTCAATTATTACCTCGGGGTTTTCAGCAGAATTTTCCAATGCTCAATCGGGTATCGTTAATATGGTTATGAAAGAAGGCGGTTCTAATTATTCAGGAAAAATAAGATACAAGACCAGTGATTTTGGTGATTTTAAGGATTATGAATTCGATGAGGAAGGTGGATTTTATAAGCCGACCTCAGGAATAAGCGATATGCATCGGCGAAAGAATTTAGAGTGTTCGTTCGGGGGTCCTGTGCCATTATTAGGAAGGTCTATGACATTTCATCTTGCAGGCGAGCTTGTTAATGATGAGGGGCGGGTTCCAAACGACTACGATCGTGGAGTGACTTTAAGTGGGAAATTAGCAGTTCAGCCTTTTTCAAATGATAAGATTACATTATCTGGAAATTACTCCGTTGGGAACAGGGGAAATTATAGTCATCTCTGGTCCAGAATTACGGATGAAGATATGTTACCACAATACCAGCCGATAGAGTCAAGGCCCAATGCCCTCGATGTCTGGTATAAAAACGGACAATTGGACACAGAAGATCTAAATGGGAATGGGATTCTTGATGCAAATGAAGACCTTAACTTTAATAGAATATTGGATACAGAAGATATAAACCACGACGGTGTTCTAACCAAATATGATATGCTGAAACATATCATGACATTTAATTCAAACAGTTATAATATAAGCGCCACCTGGGCTCATACGATTAACAGCAGGAGTTTTTTGAAGCTTCAGGCAGGCGTTTATAAAACATATATGAAATACAACGTAGAAGAGAATATTAACGAAGATGCTAATCATAACGGCATTCTGGATATGGAATGGGATAAAAATGGCAATGGCATGTTAGATATTGATGAAGACCTTAATCGAAACGGAATATGGGATTATGAAGATTTAAATGGGAATGGTATCTTAGATGGATCCGATGTTGATATGTTTATTGATGCAAATAACGATGGAATTATTGATGCATCTGAGTTAACCGGACAAGATTCCCTAAATTATATTGCTGCGGGGGCGAATCCGGGCAGACTATTTATGCCCTGGGAAGACTGCCCGTTTGGTAGCGAGAAAGATAGAGACGGGTTCTTTATTTATGGAACCGGGGTCAGCTATTACAGATTGCGCTGGAATGAAGATGATAAGTTGACTTATTCCTCTAAACTTTCATATAGTAATCAAATAACTTCCACGCATTATTTACAACTTGGATTAGAGGGGAAAATATGGGATATATTTGATCATGATGTCGATCTGGCATCAGGCGGGAATGTATATGGACAAAATATTGGAAAGAGAGAGGGATGGGGAGAAAAAGATCAGAAGAGAATTCAACCATATTCATACGGTTTATTTGCTGAAGACAAGATGGAATTTGAAGAATTTATAGTCAATCTTGGATTACGTTATGACTTTTTTGATCCGAATTGGGACAATTATCCCGCTAATCTTGATGATCCTGTTATTGATCAGAGTACTGGTGGTGAAGTAAAGGACCCGGTAAAAGTAGGTGTGAAGAAATATTTTAGTCCGCGTCTTGGAATTGCATTTCCCGTTACCGAAAAAGACCGATTCTATTTCAATTATGGCAAGATGTTTCAGTTGCCTATTATGGCCTATTTATATCAAAATATTAACTGGGATTTTTCCGGCGCTTTTCCGATGGTAGGCAATCCGGATATCAGACCCGAGACTACTATTTATTACGAGATTGGCGTTGAGCATCAGATGGGCCTGAATTGGAAGTTAAAGGCGGCTGGGTTTTATAAAGATATCAAAGGTTTAACCGACACAAGACGCTATTTTTACACCGCAAGTAATTATTACACGATACGGTATAATTTAGATTATGGCAAAATTCAGGGTTTTGAACTTACCCTTGATAAACGGCTAAGCAGCTACTTTGGCGGATATATAAACTACAGTTACCAGATTGCTGTAGGAAAGAGTTCCAGCGCTCGACAAAATTATAGTTTTATTTGGGCAGGCACAATAG
>JAUSPJ010000197.1 GCA_030655795.1 Fidelibacterota bacterium
GGAAATATAGCCGGACAGGGCTTTGGATATGGACACGACCGCTTCGCCCAGCCCGTCGATTAAGCCCAATACCGCCATATTTGCACCGAGCACAGAGGTGACAAACAGGGGCCAGATGGGGTAAATGATGTCGGAGCCCAGATCGTTCAGAAATGAGGCCAAAGCGAAGGTTTTTACGGTCTTCTTTGTTTGAGCGGATTGTCGGCTATTCACAATAATGCTTTCATTTTAGCGACGGCTATTTAACTAGCGTGAGTTCGACATAAACAAAATCTCTATAGATCCTATTTGAGAAGGGCTCCTCCGGGAAAAAAGGAAAAATTGGTGATGAGATAACCACCCCTGTCTCCCCTCCTTAGCAAGGAGGGGACTAAGGGGAGCTTGAAACAGATTTTAAAAATAATTCCCTCAAAATTTTCTTACATCGAACTCACGTTAATTATTAATGCCAAAACAAATATCCTATATATGGATAGAATATATTACTCAAACTTTTACTAAACAATAAGGGCTAAAAGTTGTAGCTTTTACGGCGATTGGAATGACCGGATAATAAACTCAGGTATGAAATATGAAACAGAAAATTAAAACTATCGTATTTGAGTACGTCGGCCTGGCTATTGGTTCGACGATCATGGCATTGGGGTTGGTTCTGTTTTTGATTCCCGGAAGAATAGCGCCTGGTGGCGTCAGCGGTATTGGGATTGTGCTGCATTATCTCTTTAATCTGCCCGTTGGTCTCATTATGCTGCTTTTCAACATTCCATTATTCATTCTGGGGTTGAAAGTACTCGGGAAACAGTTTGGACCCCGAACATTTTTTGCCATTATCTTTGTATCCCTGACTACGGATTTTTTTGACAAGATTTTGCATCTGGGCGCAGCTACGGAAAACCTGTTATTGACATCAATTTTCGGTGGAATCTTACTGGGTATTGGTCTGGGTATCGTTTTCCGGTTTAAAGGCACAACCGGCGGTTCGGATATCATCGGGCAGATTATCCATAAATATTCAAATATGACTATCGGCACAGCGATTCTGATTGTCGATTTTTTCATTATCAGTTTTGCCGGTTTAGCGTTTCGTGAAGTGAATCTGGCTCTCTATGGTTTTATCAGTCTTTACTTTTCCAGTAAGGTTCTGGACGTCATTCTGGATGGTTTCGATTATGCCCGGTCCTTCTATATTATTACTGAGAAACAGGATGAAATTATCGAGGCAATAACGCAGGAAATGGGACGCGGCGGGACCGAGATATTTGGGGATGGATTTTACACTCGAAAAGAGCGCAATATACTGTTTACGGTTGTAACCCGGAAAGAAGTCACCACACTGCGGCAGATAATTCAACAGATCGATCCGTTTGCGTTTGTCATCATTGCCAATGTTCATGAAGTTATTGGCGAAGGCTTCCGGCCGCGAGTCTGATTAGATTGATCGAAGATTCCCTTTGGGAGTGGAACCTTGACCATTTTAAACTCATATCTTATCATTGAAACCTTATAAATCTGCGGTTTTCTGGGAGAATTATTATGGAAAAACGAATTACGGTTAATAATACCGATTTAAAAACATTTGTCGTCGGTGTTTTAAAAAATGTGGGCTTATCGGTTGAAAATGCTCAGATAACTACTGATGTATTAATTTCAGCCGATTGCCGGAATATTGAATCCCATGGTGTGGCACGTCTAAAACGCTATGTGGACGGAATTAAAACCGGAATTATTAAACTGGAATGCATGCTGGATATCATTCGGGAAACACCGGTATCGCTGGTTATTGACGGTAATGGCGGTATGGGACAACCCATTGCTTATCACGCTATGAAGAAATGTATCGAAAAAGCCAAGCAGCATTTTATGTGTTTTGCGTCGATCCGCAATTCAAATCATTACGGAATCGCCGGCTATTATACCCTTATGGCGCTTGAAGAAAATATGATCGGTATCTCCCTGACTAATTCGGCGCCATTGGTCGTGCCTACCTTTGGGAAAAATGCCGTAATCGGCACGAATCCGATATCCATTGGTTTTCCCGGGAAAAATGAACGACCTTTTCTGCTGGATATGACAACATCCACAGTACCGCGTGGAAAACTTGAAGTTTACTCAAGAGAAGATGCGGCCATTCCGGACTCATGGGCCTGTGATGAAAAAGGAAATCCATCGATTGATGCCGCGAAAGTTCTCGATAATTTAATTGCCCGGAAGGGGGGCGGATTGCTCCCGCTTGGCGGAGGTATCGAATTAACCAGTGGCCATAAAGGATACGGACTCAGCGCTGTGGTTGATATCTTATCCGGTGTGCTTTCATCCGGTGCAGTGGGATTGGATGTCTATGGAAAAAAAGGCGCGCCGGCGGAAGTGTGTCATTTTCTGGGTGTTATTAATCCTGAAGCATTCATGGGCCTGGATGAATTGCAGAATAATATGGATTACTATGTTCAGATGCTGAAAAATGCCAGCAAAGCCGATGGACAGACCCGGATTTTTGTAGCCGGTGAAAAAGAGTATGAAGCCATGGAGAAGAATAAAACGACTGTATCACTTCAGAATAAAGTGTTTAATACCTTAAATGAGATCGGCGCCGAATTTGGGTTAAGTCTGAAGAGAATTGACTAATAAATTTGGATATAGAAAGGAAAGCTATGACTGTCAAAACGAATACTGAAATTGGAAATAAAATTGCAAATACAATCCGGTTTTTATCAGCGGACGGAGTCGAAAAAGCAAACTCCGGTCATCCCGGAATGCCGATGGGAATGGCGGATTGCGCTTATGTTTTATGGACGAAATACTTACGCTTTAATCCTCTGAAACCTGATTGGATCGGCCGCGATCGGTTTGTCCTGTCTGCCGGACATGGGTCGATGCTGTTGTATTCTTTATTGCACCTGTACGGGTACGATATGTCGATGGATGATCTGAAAAATTTCCGTCAATGGGGTTCCAGGACTGCCGGGCATCCGGAATACGGCGAAGCGCCGGGAATTGAAACAACTACCGGCCCGCTCGGGCAAGGTTTTGCTATGGGCGTCGGAATGGCATTAGCAGCAAAAGTCACCGCAGCAAAATTTGGTGCTACGCTTTTTGGGTCTCAGCGGATATTTGGAATTGTCAGTGATGGCGACCTGATGGAAGGTGTCGCGGCGGAAGCCGCTTCACTGGCTGGACACCTGGGACTCGGCAATATTGTCTACATTTATGACGATAACCATATCTCTATTGAGGGATCGACAAACCTTGCTTTTTCGGAATCCGTTTCAAAGCGCTTCGAGGCTTACAACTGGCAGGTCGTCGAAATTGACGGTCATAATCATGCGGAAATAGCAGGCGCAATCGAATCTGGAATTGCCGAAACACAAAAACCGACGTTGATCAAGGCGCGGACCCATATCGGTTTTGGGGCCCCGAATAAAGTCGATACCGCCGGCGTGCACGGTTCTCCGCTGGGCCCTGATGAACTAAAAGCCGCCAAGGAAAATCTGGGCTGGCCGGGCGAGAAATCCTTTTATGTCCCTGATGAGGTTTCGGAATTTTTACAGAAGCGGGTAAAAGAATTACAGGCCGGATACGATGCCTGGATGGCACAATATGAAACCGCAAGAAATGAGTCGCTGGAATTATTTAAACAGCTTGATCCGTCCTGGATCGCCGGTCAAATTCAGAAACTCAGCGCTGATCTGAATCAGTCCGTTCCCACCGATTCGGCAGCCACCCGGAAATTATCCGCTGCGGTAATGCAGAAGATTGCTGAATATCTGCCTGCATTTATTGGCGGTTCGGCTGATTTGGCGCCTTCAACGAATACCAAATTGAAAGCCTATAAAT
>JAUSPJ010000203.1 GCA_030655795.1 Fidelibacterota bacterium
ATTGGAGGGTGTTCGGAAAAATGGAGATGCGGCATTAATGGAGTTCAACCGGAAATTCGATGATGTTATGCTGGATGATTTGAGGGTATCGGAAACTGAATTTGAGTGTGCGGCTGAAAAAGTTACTCCTGAACTGAAAAATGCTGTCCAATTAGCCATCGATAATATCACAAAATTTCACAAATCACAATTAATACAGGAGCAGGTGGTCGAAACCCAACCCGGCGTCCGCTGCTGGCGAAAAAGTGTTCCCATTGAAAACGTCGGCCTCTACATTCCCGGCGGAACTGCTCCCCTGTTTTCCACGGTATTGATGCTGGTAATTCCGGCAAAGATTGCGGGATGTTCCGAGATTATCTTGTGTACACCACCAGCGAAGGACGGCAGCGTCAACCCGGTCATTCTCTATGTGGCAAAAGAGTTAGCTGTGACGAAGATATTCAAAATCGGCGGCGCTCAGGCCGTGGCGGCCATGGCTTACGGAACGGAAAGTGTGCCGCGGGTGGATAAGATTTTCGGACCGGGAAATTCCTGGGTCACGTTGGCTAAACAGATGGTCAGCCGCGATGGCGTGGCCATCGATATGCCCGCCGGTCCGTCGGAAGTGGCGGTTGTGGCGGATGAAACCGCCAATCCGGACTTTGTGGCGGTTGACCTGCTTTCCCAGGCTGAACATGGTGTAGACAGCCAGGTTATTTTGGTGACGGACTGTGAACCCCTTGTAAAAGATGTTCAGGCAGCGCTTCAGCGTCAGTTGCAGAAACTGCCCCGCAGAGAGATTGCTGAAAAAGCGCTGGAAAACAGCCGAATCATTGTATTATCGAATTCGGCAGAAATGATGGATTTTGTTAATGAATATGCACCCGAGCATTTGATTATTATGACTCAAAACGCCGATGAAATGGCCGAACAGGTCATCAATGCCGGCAGTGTGTTCATTGGCGCTTACACGCCGGAATCCGCCGGCGATTACGCTTCCGGAACAAATCATACGTTACCAACTTACGGTTATGCCCGTAATTACAGTGGCGTGTCGGTGGACAGTTTTGTTAAAAAAATCACCTTTCAGTCACTTTCGCAAAATGGTCTTCAGGCAATTGGATCGGCCATCGAGTGCATGGCGGCGGCCGAAGGACTGGATGCCCACAAAAATGCGGTATCGATCCGCTTAGCGTCATTGGAAAAGGAGTCGCGGAATGCTTGATATTCAACAACTAGCCCGAAAAAATGTCCGGGAATTGAAGCCCTATTCCTGCGCCCGGGATGAGTATAATGGGGATACCGGTATTTTCCTGGATGCCAATGAAAATTCAATCGGCTCTGTCTTGAACATCGATCTGAATCGCTATCCCGATCCCCGGCAAATTGAACTGAAAGCCCGGATCACGACGATTAAAGGCAGTGAGATGGATCGCCTGTTTCTGGGGAACGGCAGCGACGAGGTGATTGATCTGCTGATTCGGGTATTTTGCGAACCGGCTGATGATAAAATCATGATTTTACCACCGACATACGGGATGTATAAAGTGGCGGCTGATATCAATAATGTGGCTGTCGTTGAGGTTCCGCTGACATCGGATTTTCAGATTGACACGGGTTTGGTTTTTCGAAATACCGATTCGGCGAAGCTCATCTTTATTTGCTCACCCAATAATCCCACAGGCAATTGTCTTCGGGAAGCGGATATTAAGACGATAATGGAAAAATTTAATGGATTGATCATCATTGATGAAGCCTATATCGATTTTACGCCGAAAAAGAGCTGGCTGCCGAAACTAAATCAATATCCGAACCTGGTGATAATGCAGACCTTTTCCAAAGCCTGGGGACTGGCGAGTATTCGTCTGGGAATGGCCTTCGCCGACCCGCAGATTGTCGAACTGCTGACGAAAATAAAATATCCCTACAATGTCAATGGCGCTACTCAACAGCTGGCGCTGGAGGCATTGTCATATGGGGATAAAAAAAACGATCTGGTGGCACAAATTCTGACTGAGCGGGAGGCATTAATCAAGCAATTGGAAAAGCTCAAGATTGTGGAAAAGGTTTATCCGACCGATGCCAATTTTGTGCTGGTTAAATTTCAGCGGGCAAAGCCCGTTTTTGATTTTCTGATTGAAAAACAGATTGTTGTCCGCGATCGTTCGCAGATGATTCGCTGTGACAATAGTTTGCGAATTACGGTCGGCGCTGCTGAAGAGAATAAAAAATTAATAGATGCACTGAAAATATACAGAGGTTAAATAATGAAAAAGATACTTTTTATCGATCGCGACGGAACCTTGATTCTGGAACCACCGGATCAGCAGGTGGATTCTTTAGAAAAACTGGAATTTTACCCGGGCGTGATTACGGCGCTGGGGAAAATTGCCCGGGAATTGGGTTATGACCTGGTGATGATAAGCAATCAGGATGGATTGGGGACAATCACCTTCCCCGAGGATAATTTCTGGCCGGTACAGAACAAAATGATGTCCACTTTGCGGAATGAAGGGATTGTTTTCAGCGATGTTCTGATTGATCGCAGCTTGCCGAAGGATAATGCCCCGACGCGCAAACCGCGAACCGGGATGTTAACGAAATACATGGTGGGAAATTTTGATCTGGCCAATTCCTATGTCATCGGCGACCGGGAAACTGACCTTCAACTGGCGGAAAATCTGGGTTCAAAATCCATTTATCTCGGTGATAACAAAGATGTGAAGGCTGATATGATTACAAGTGACTGGGAGGAAATTTATCGCTACCTGGCATTTCCGCAACGCTGTGTCACGATCAAGCGCAAGACCATTGAAACCGATATCAAACTTAATCTCTGTCTCGATGGTGATGGAAAAAGCAGTATCGACACCGGAATTGGTTTTCTCGATCATATGTTGACGCTGCTGGTCAAGCATTCAGGCTGCCTAATGGAATTGAAAACCAAAGGCGATCTGCAGGTGGACGAACATCACACCGCTGAAGATGTCGCGCTGGTGTGTGGAGAGGCATTCAACAAAGCGCTGGGTGATAAAACCGGGATCAATCGGTATGGATTTTTGTTGCCCATGGATGAGTCGCTGGCCCGGGTGGCGATCGATTTCTCCGGGCGTAGCACATTGGTCTGGGATGCTAAATTCCGGCGTGAATATATCGGTAAAATGCCCACCGAACTCTTTTATCATTTCTTCAAATCTTTTGCCGATACGGCCAAATGCAATCTGAATATTAAGGCCTGTGGTGAGAATGAACACCACAAAATTGAGGCGATTTTCAAAGCTGTGGGACAGGCGATTCGCATGGCCATTCGACGGGATGAAGGCAATTATGGGATTCCCAGCACAAAGGGTGTGCTATGAACATTGCGGTGGTCAAATATAATGCCGGGAATATTCACTCGGTGCGATTAGCGCTGCAGCGTCTTGGAATTGATCCGCTGGTTACTGCTGATGTGCGAAAAATCCGGTCTGCGGACAAGGTTATTTTCCCCGGCGTCGGTGAAGCGTCGTCGGCGATGGAAAATATCAGACAAAGCGGTATCGCCGACCTGATCCCGCAATTGACCCAGCCGGTTCTGGGAATCTGCCTTGGCCTGCAGCTGATGTGTCGCGACTCCGAAGAGAATAGCAGCAAATGCCTTGGCATTTTCAATACAGCCGTACGGCATTTTCCGCCGGATGATAAGGTGCCGCATATGGGCTGGAACAGGATTCGTGATTTGAAAGGTGATCTTTTTCATGAAATTGATCCCGATGCCTATGTCTATTTTGTGCATAGTTATTATGCTGAACTTGATCCCTATACTGTGGCGACTACTGATTATATTTTGCCCTTCAGTGCAGCGATGCAGCGGGATAATTTTTATGCCGTGCAGTTCCACCCGGAAAAGAGCGGTGCTGTTGGCGAACAGATACTAAGGAATTTTTTAGCATTATGATTACGATTATACCGGCCATCGATATTATTGATGGAAAATGTGTGCGCCTGAGTCGCGGCGAATTCAATACCAAGAAAATATATGATCAAAATCCGCTGGATGTGGCGAAACGGTTTCAGGATATTGGAATTCAGCGGCTGCATCTCGTTGATCTGGACGGCGCCCGCATGAAAAAAGTGGTCAACTGGGGAGTGCTGGAGCGCATCGCATCAAAAACCGAACTGGTGATTGATTTTGGCGGCGGAGTGCAGACCGATGAAGACTTGCGAATCGCCTTTGAGTCGGGAGCGGCGATGGTTACCGCCGGCAGTATTGCCGTAAAGGAACCGCAAACAGTTCGAAGGTGGCTTGAGCAATTTGGCAGTGAAAAGATTATCCTGGGCGCCGATGTCAAAGACAGAAAAATCGCTATTCATGGTTGGCAGGAGGAATCGGACCGCGAGCTGTTTCATTTTCTGGAAGAGTATACGGAACAGGGGATTACGCAGACAATTTGCACCGATGTTTCCAGAGACGGAATGCTGAGCGGGCCGGCCTTTGAATTGTACCGGGAGATAAAAAGCGAATTTCCGGAATTGCATTTAGTAGCCAGTGGTGGAATCGCACAAATCGATGATATTCACCGGTTAAATGACGACGGAATTGATGCGGTGATCATTGGCAAAGCCATTTATGAAAACCGGATTCAATTGGCGGAACTGAAAGGATTTTTATGTTAGCGAAACGGATCATTCCCTGCCTGGATGTGCGGGACGGACAGACTGTAAAGGGCATCAATTTTGTGAATATCCGGGAAGCCGGCGACCCGGTGGAACTGGGCGCTGCCTATGCCGAGCAGGGCGCTGATGAACTGGTCTATCTGGACATTACGGCTTCGTTGGAAGAGCGCGGGACTTTTGCCGAATTGGTAGAAAAGGTCGCCCGCACGCTGAACATTCCTTTTACGGTGGGCGGCGGTATTCGAAACGAAGATGATGTGGCCCGCCTGCTGGACGCCGGAGCAGATAAAATTTCCATCAATACGGCTGCAGTTAATAATCCGGAGATGGTTGAAATTCTGGCTAAACGCTTCGGCAGCCAATGTGTGGTGGTGGCGATCGATACCAAGCATAGGGAAACAGGCGATATTGTCTATATTCACGGCGGGCGAACACCGACGCAAAGAGTAACCCAGGACTGGGCCCGGGAAGTTGTCGAGCGAGGGGCAGGAGAAATCCTGCTGACATCCATGGATCACGACGGGACGAAAAATGGTTTTGCACTGGAGATAACCCGGGAATTAGCCGAAAACCTGCCGATTCCGGTGATTGCATCCGGCGGGGCTGGGTCTCGTGAGCATTTTGTGGATGTGTTTAAAGCGGGAAAAGCCGATGCGGCGTTAGCGGCCAGTGTGTTTCATTTTGGCGAAATTCCGATCCCAGATTTGAAGCGGTATTTACGGGAGAATAAAATAGAGGTGCGCTTATGAAGATAGATTTTGACAAAGGGCTTATTCCGGCAATCGTACAGGATGATCAGACCGGCAAAGTGCTAATGCTGGGATATATGAACCGGGAAGCTTATGACAAAACGCTGGAAACCGGCAAGGTGACGTTTTTCAGCCGGTCACGTCAGCAGCTCTGGACCAAGGGTGAAACGTCGGGAAATTTTCTGTTGTCGAAAAAAATTCTGATTGATTGTGACGGCGATACAATATTAGTCAAAGCACGCCCAACCGGCCCGATCTGTCATACCGGCGCCGACACCTGTTTTGAGGAAGTGAACACCGATTCCTGCGATTTTCTTTATGAATTAGAAAGAATCATTGCCGATCGCAAAGCCAACCCGAAACCGGGTTCTTACACCAATAAACTCTTTGACGCCGGGATTTGTCGGATAGTCCAGAAAATCGGTGAAGAGGCGACGGAAGTGGTAATCGCTGCCGTCAGCGATAATATTCCCGGTATGAAAGAAGAAGTCGCCGATCTGTTTTATCATTTACAAGTCCTTTTATCTGAAAAAAATATATCACTGAAGGAGATTTTAGACATTTTACAGAAAAGGCATCAAAAGTAATACCGCGAAGGTACAAAGATATAAAATCATGTCATCCTGATCCATCCCTGGCGGTAGAATGATCTCTTTGAGGAAGGGAGATATTTCCCTGCCTTGTCGGCAGACAGGGACTGTGCTCAATATGACAGTTATGGACTAAAATATTATTTTTGGGACAGCCACTTTGCGCCAATTTCTGTACAATATTTGGTGTCTTAGTG
>JAUSPJ010000217.1 GCA_030655795.1 Fidelibacterota bacterium
GGTCTACTAAGGGTTATCAACCGTTTACTTTAATATATTCTGAAGAATTCTGTGACAAATCTTCAGCCTTCAACCAGGAAATGTATTTAAAATCAGTAGAAGGTAATATATGGCTCAGAGACAAGTTGAAACGGGAAAACGGTTGGTAAGGCAGCGGTCTTGCCCCGAAGGGATCCCCGTGGGAAAAACCGCCGGAATAGTCCCCTGCCCGGCGTAATTTAGCGGAGCCGGGTCCACCTCCGCAAATATGTATGACGTTACAATTTTGGTTGAATTTAAATTTTCAGGTTCGACCGTAATGTTGGAAACCATTATCCGGTTTTATTTGTATAAATAACTGTTTTGCATCATTAAAATGGTGCTGTTTTCCGTCTATAATCTTGGAGATTACTTAATGCGTAAGTAAATTATCAAGTTTGACAGGTTCTATGTGAAGAAGGTAGCAAAAATAGCAGTTTGGGTTTTAATTTTACTTTTTTTTGGTATTAGCGGGATCGCTTTTTACGTTTTCCATTCAAGTATCTGGAAGAATGCGACCGTGATTATGCTAAAAAACCAGCTGTCTGTCCGCAGTGATCTGGTGCTGGACATTGGAGAACTTAGTGGAAATCCCTTTGGCAGCCTTAGATTCAACGATATCCGGTTATTGACACCCAGGGGATATGAAATCGTTGCTGTTTCCGAAATTAACTTCCGCTATGGTCTGATTCATTTTTTATTTAACAGAGGGGAAATCCGGCTGCTAAGTGTTCGGGGAGTCCAGTTCAGTTATCCTGCATCGATTGACTCACTCTCTGGATATTTTACTGGTTCGCAAGGGACGGGTATAAAAAGCCGGCTGTTATTTAAAAAATTTGAGATAATTGATCTTAATATCTCCAACAGTAATAAACTGACAGAATCCATTTTGACAAGTGACTATTTACAGGGTAGAATTCTATTATTACCGGATTCAGCGTCATTTTTTATCGAGGAAGGTAATCTGGATTTATATTCAATCGATGAGCATCTGAGGTTTGAGAATACTCAATTGACTGTATTACCGGATTCGTTGATAATCCAGGGCTGTTCGGTGATGAACCGGTCAACCACAATAGATATTTGCGGCTATGCAATCTTAGATTCAATGATAAATATAAATCTGGATTGTAATGTAAAAAACCTGGTTTTCAGTGAAAGATTTCCTGGTATGAGCAATGTTTTTGCGGAAAAGGATTTTATGAATTTTCAGGGCAATCTTGATCTGTCGGGGAATGAGTTGACATTTAAATCATCGTTCAATGGCCAAATGATTGACAATAAAATTTCAAAAGGGCTGCTGTGCGGTGTTTATCAAAATGGCTCATTTAATTTAAATAAAATGTCATTTGAATCCGGTAAACAGTTAATTTCCGGTTCACTTTCCGGTGATATGGTCAATGGCGCTGAAGCCGTTATTGATGTCAGCAACATTAATTTACATTCATGGCAGTTATTTCAGTCGAACACATCAATTAATGGTCAATTTAGGCTGAAATCCCTGGGCGCTTTAAAATCTCCTGATACACTATTTGCAGATCTTGCTTTGGGGGATTTACTTATTGACACATTGCAGATTGACTCGGTCAATGGAAAATTTCTTCTGTCCAATGGTGTGCTTGAGATCATTGATACAATTAGTGTTGGATTTAAGAAAACCGATATCAAAATCGAAGGTTTGTGTAACCTGGACTCCAATAGTGTCAATGCCAGGGCGTATTTCACATCCGATAGCCTCAACGTCCTGTCAGATTTGATACGTATTCGCAATCTGCAGGGCCGGCTGGAAGGGTATCTCGAAGCGACGGGACACTTAAACAGCCCGGACTTCAGAGGCTGGTTGCGTGGTCTTGATGTTGGTGTATCGAATCTGTTTTTCGAAGAGGCGATTGCCCGTTTCGGGCTAATGAACATCCAGGAAAACCGCTTTGGAGACATTTATGTTGAAGCGACGAACGGGACCACACCGCTGTTTAAAGAAACGATTCCGCTGGCCTCTCTGATCGTTCGCTTTGAAAAGGATACGGCGATTGTTCGTTCTCTCCGTGTGGTTGGAGAAGAGATGAATATAGAGGTGCAGGGAAAAATCGTGCAGTATTCCGATTTATTTTTTGATAAAATTAATGTCTATCGGGATGGTAACTATTTAAACAATATTGACCCGATCCATATCTCATTGAAAGAAGATACGATCAGCCTGGCAGAAGTTCGTTTTTCTCTGAATAAGGGGATGATTGTTCTGTCCGGTGAATCGGTCAACAACCGCATCCAGTCTGCGGTAATAAATATCAGGGACCTTGATATCAATCCGGTCAATGCCTATCTGAAAGGTTCCAGAGGAGTTGCCGGTGTTATGGATGGTCTGATCAGTTACGCAGATACTGCGGAGTCGCCAACAATTTACAGCCGTCTGAAAGTTGATCGTGCTAATATTATCGGAAAGTCGTTTAAAAATATTCGTCTGGAATCGAGACTGGTAAAGGACCGGATTATTCTCGAAAATATCTTTTTTGAGGACAATGAAAAAGGATATATGAATGGTTTCGGACGAATCGATTGTCACTATCCCGCTATTGACAGTCTCAGTTTTTTTAAGCCGACAGATTTTATTAATGTTCAGTTACAATTTGATAATTTTGACGTTAGTACGCTGGGATCATTTATCTTACCAAAGATGAACAAAGACGGTAAACTTTCAGGAGCATTTACGATTCGCAACATGCTTGGGAAACCGGAATTTGACTATGAGATGACCGTAGCTGACCCTGTTTTTGATCGTCTTTCTGCAAACACATTGCAAGCGAAGGGAGTTTATCGTAATCACAAACTGGAATTTACAAATATCCAACTTCGGGATCAGTATGGTGTGACAAGCGGGGCAGGGTATCTGCCATTTACGTTTTCCTTTAATCCGATAAATGTGAAATTTCAAAAAGATTCTCTGATGTTTATAAATTTTACTTTGCACTCCAAGGCGGTTGAATTCCTGTCTACTTATATAAACAATGTGGAAAGCATCGAGGGCGATTACAATATTGCGTTGAATATCTCCGGCACACCTAATAATCCGGTTCGTTCCGGTAATGTCACTGCAAAAAACGGCACAATTCGTGTCAGTGCTCTTGAAAATCCCGTCACCGGCGTTACCGGCAGTGCAGTATTGCGCGATAATATGATGGAAATTATTTCCATGGAAGGATACATGATTAAGCCAATATCCCGTCGCCGCATAGATAATTTTAAACAAAAACTGCGACAATATACTATGGACATTCTGTTTCCGTCGTCCAAGTCACCGGATGAACCGAACGTGACAATTAGCGGGTTTATTGATTTTTCCAAATTCTTCAACCCCGTTTTCAATATTAAAATTGAAGGTGAAGAACTTTATATAAGGACATTGCTGGCCGAGCAGGAAGGAATTCTGGATGGCACGTTTACGGTAACGGGCCGGGATACGATGAATATTGAGGGCGAAGTCGATATCAATGAATTCATTATCAGAAATGAATTTGGAGGATCAGAATCGCTGATAGAGGAAGAAAAGGGGAATGGCCGGGTATATACCACAATTAATTTGCATACGATTATTCCTGGCAATCTCTATTTTCGGAACAGTCAGCTGGACTGCGAACTTGAAGGCGAGATGTGGATCATCAAAAACGGAGCGGAACCGTACCGGTTTTCCGGAACTCTGGATATCCGAAAGGGCAAATTCTTTTATTACGGCTGGGAGTTCGGTGTTGTCCAGGGTTCGATAATATTTGATCCTACCGAGTTTAATCCTACCCTGGATATTGAAGCAAGGGTCGACCTGGCGTCCTATACCGATTACAGTACTACCGAAGCAACCAGTTCTGACGAGGATTATGTTACTGTGCGCTTATCCGGCGATCTTCTGAATCCGTTGCTGGAATTTGATTCGGATAAATATAATGAAGGCGACATACTGATGTTTTTAACACGAACTCAGCTGGGTACCGAGGATGCCTTAAATCAGAGCAGGATTTCATCGGACGCGATGAATATGTTCGAGATGTGGTTTGAACGGCAGATGGAGAAAAGAATCGGCCAAATCAGCGGCCTTGATGAATTTGAATTGCGGACGAAGGGAAACCTGTTTTCCAATCTGCAGCCGGATCAGTGGAGTGTCAGCCTGGGTCAAAAATTGGCTCCGAATCTCTATTTTAAATATGAACGGAATCTTTCATTAATTGAACCGACACAACTATTTGGAATTGAATATCGGCTGAACCGGAATTTTTCTGTGAGCGGGGAAGTTGAGCAGGATGGTTCCTACAGAATAAACTATATATACAAATACCGGTATTAAGCATGTTGACTGGTCGGCTACGTAAAATAGTATTCATTAGTGCCATGATTATGGTTCTTAATGGTGGCGGTGAACTCCTTGCTCAGGGTAAATTTACACCGACTGAGTATGTGGTTGGGAACATATATCTGAACGGTAATAAGGCTTTTAAGACCCGGAAATTAAAGAAACAGATGAATCTCAAAGATAAACGATTGACCCGTTCTAAGACGTTTACCCGTCGGTTGATTGAACTGGACCGGATTTTATTGCAGAGTATCTATGTGAAAAACGGGTATCTGAACAGCGCTATCCGGGATTCCTTTAAAATCCATGAAAACGGAAAAGTTGACCTGTATTACTTTATCACCGAGGGACGTCAGTATTTTCTTAAGCAGATAGAGATCGATGGAAATACATCCCTGTCCGATGATAGAGTTCTCGAAATCCTTGACCATAAGCTGGATAAACCATATAACCCGATAAAAATCCGTGAAGGTATCAAATTAATAAAAACGGATTATGCTAATAATGGA
>JAUSPJ010000218.1 GCA_030655795.1 Fidelibacterota bacterium
GGTATATCCCGGCCGTACCGTCATCAAATTCAAAGGCCAGACCCGCAAATATTCCACCGGCGACACCGGTAACCGTATAATCGTTGGCGTCATCCTGCACATAATCGGCATGCAGATAGTTCAAAAAGAAAGACTTGTCGTTTGTTCCGCCATTTCCATCCAAGTCGTAGGCTATTTCCGATCCGCTGACAAAGAGCTGACCACCACTTTTCAAATAGCCCGCAACCAGGTTTTGCTCGCTTGCGGAAAAAGTTTCATCAATGACACCTTCATCGCCGAGAATCCAGTAAACCGCCTGATAATCCAGGAGCTGCACAGTCCCGGAAATAAGCGCCTCGTTTGCGACCGTTTCAAACGGAATTTTAAGCTCCGCCAGTATCTCGCCCATCCATTGTGCAAAAGCGTGATAGGGCATTCCCCAACTGCCATCAGTACGGTCAAAACCATCAACAATCAATACTTTTCCCGCGCAGGCCGGCGGTGTATAATACCCGTACGTATCCGACGGTAAACTCTCGACAATTCCACTTTCATTATTAATCGATTTCAGGCGAATGAAGGTCGGGCCGTTGGTCAATTCCCGGCTGAATTCAGTAACAGCGGGAGATAGCAGCGAATCACCCAGCATTGATTCCCAGTTGATACCGTCACCGGAATATTGAATCCGGATTCCGTTTACATTATCGACGGAGCTTAAATTCCAGATGATATGCGCCTTTGAATCATTCTTTGTCGAAAGCAGGACCGGCTGGGCCATGGGAATACTGGCGCCGGTCATATTGATGTAATAGCGGGGTGTATAATCGCTCAATCCGGAGTAGGTATAGGTTCGGTAATCGACCCGCCAATCCGTACTGCTCCCGGCTGCTTCTACCGCTAAAATCGTCCCGTTCGGATTGTTGTCTACGGCCAGGCGAACATGACCCTGTTTATGAATTGCATCTCCTGGTTTCAAATCTTCCCAGGTGGAATAGGCCTGGGCAATATAATCGTCCATCATCCGGGTACTGTAATGCGACGACAGTTTCCAGCAGCGCGATACAAAACCGGAACAGTCCACACCAACGGCATAGCTGCTCCCGGAATTTTTGCTTGTATATCGATCACCGGCATATTTACCGGCCAGTAATCCGTCATCAAACTGGGGCAAGGTGCTGAATCCGCCCCATTTATAGGGAACCCGAATATTGTCACCCACTCGTATCCAGGACAGTGTAATGATTAACAGGTTGTCTGGCGCTGTAACACCGGAAGAACCGGTTAAATTCACCGATCTACAGACCCATTCGTGCACGACATAAGTATCACCGATGGCCAGCGCTTCGGCGCGGGTTACTGTAGCAGTCGGTTTACTGAGCAGACTTTTTTTTTCTAATGACTCGGACTGCACCGCTTCGTTATAATGCAGATATTTCCGGTATTTTTCGGGATAGGCACCTTCAAAAAAATCTGTCGACGGTTGCGATATATCCCATTTGACAATATGAATCCCATCTTCCGCTGAAAGCATATGATACAGGATTCCATCTTCGGCAAGCCGCATGTCGTTCCACATCATGGCGTAGTAATGGGTCGGAACAGAGATTTTTCCTGATTGTACACCATTTTTATTCACTATCCAGATCTCCCGCCGGACTTTCAGCGGAATGTCCTGAAGGATTAAATCTACATCCAGAAATATATGTCCCAATTGATCCGTACCGATCAGTTCGAATGAGCCCAGGTTGTTTTCATCAATCGGAAGAGCGATCCGGCCGGATTGTTTTCCGTTATCATTAAATACGACGATCTCAGCCCGGGACCGTGAAATCTTCTTCAGGTCGTAGCGGTGCTCATTAACCGGCATTCCCCGAAGCTCGGATTTTGCCAGACGCCGATTGACCATCTTCGAAACTGTTCCATCATGATTGACGGCGATGATTTCACCTTTTCCTAAATAAATCTTCCGGATAATCGGCAGCGGTTTCGCCTGGCGTATCTGCTCCACCGGCATTCTGTTTTGATACACTACTATTCCATTGTCCGCCAAGCAGATGTACTCATCCGCCGATTGAATAATGAAATCCCGGGTCATTTGCGTGACCGGTAATCGGTCAATCAGGTGATCAGATGCATAAACATTTATCGCCCGGTTCTGCTGATCCAGCAGATAGATTATTTCACCATTCACCTGAAAATTCTGCGGGCCGACCCGTCCTTCCGGATCGAGCGAATAACTGACATTTCCCATGGAATCGGCATTCCATGGAATGAACAGAATTTCGTCGGGCTGGATTTGAGTCAGACCTATTTTCTGAATTATCGCCAGTGTTAAAAATAAAACCGAATATCTTCTCATAATCTTCCAATTCCATACTTTTTGGACGTTGTAAGTGTTCATGTGTTTATTGAGTTTCCCCATTTTTTTCAATCGTCGTTATTAGAAGCTTGAAGTGTCAAAGGATTATCTCGAATATTATAACCAGATCAAATATAGTCATATCCGGCTTTATTGTCACTATTGAAAATGGAGGATAAGATTGTAGATATTAGATTTGAGATTGTAAATTTCAAATTTATGACTGAAAATTGCACACCATGTTTCCGACTTTCCCAACAGGGATTACCGAAGCAGCCGGTATAGATATTTCCGTAACACTGCGGCAGAACGCTAGGTATTATTCCATTTATCAAAAGACAGGCTACAGAGCGGAGCCCTGTAGCCTGAAAAAAGATTTTAGTTGTTTCTCTACAGTATCAGGAGCAGGAAAACCATCACAAACAGTGCCACGGTTTCCACAATACCGATGACCATGAAATAATTGGCGGTACCCTTTCCGGTCTCGGCCAGCGCATCGGCGGCGCGAGCTGCCACCTTGCCCTGAAAAAGAGCAGAGAGGCCAATAGCCAAACCTCCGAACAGACCGGCAGCCAGGAGGGTCAACGGATCCTTTGCGCTTGCATTAATAAACTGCATCAGAAGAAATCCGTAGATTGTCTGCGTAAGCGGCGCACCGGAAAAAGCCACCAACATAAAGGGCGCCGGTTTGTTGCTGGCAAAGCATTTTTTCCAGCTACCTACGGCAGCCTGTGAGGCAATACCGGTACCTAATACCGAGCCGATAGCTGCCAGACCTAATGCCGCAGCAGGTCCAATTAATCCAATATTCATTGTATTTCCCTTTCAGTTATACTTTTATCATTTTCTTTGAACGGTTTATATTCATAGCCAGCCCATTCCATACCCAGCTGACCGGAGAATTCCAGTACATTAAGGCGAATACCATGGACAATGACTGACAATGATCCCATCACGATATTCAATCCATGTCCGATAATCAATATCAGAATCGCTGCCGGTATCCCGGCGCCCTTCATCATCGGCGCTGCGATCCCGTTAAAACTGGTGGCAATTGCCACTGACGCCAGTCCAACGGCAAAGAGGCGGATATAGGAAATGATATTGGAAAATGAACTGATCGCATTTAAGAAGGTATTGAATGCGCCGCCCAATCCCGATACCGCTCCTTTAAAGAAATTAATCCCCTTTTCCTGGTTCATAAACAAAACGACCAGGATCAACCCGGCACCTGCCGTCGGAACGGCAAAGACAGGCATTTCCATACCCAGTACCAGATTCAAAACAAGAAAAAACAGGCCGAAAATCAGCGAGAACCAGCCCAGGTTGGCAATACATTTCAATTGTGGAAAATGTTTAACAAAGTTCAGAATGTGGGCCAGCCCCAGATGAGCGATTGCAATCACAAAGCAGATAAACATGACGTTCTGCTGCGGATTGATATCCAAATCCGGGAAAAGCTCCTTGAAAGTGGCTAATTGCGGCATCGTC
>JAUSPJ010000220.1 GCA_030655795.1 Fidelibacterota bacterium
ATCTATCCGGCGCGGCGGGCCGCCAAACTCGATCCCATTGAATGCCTGAGGTATGAGTAATGAATTACAATGAGGGACTCATACTGGCCTGGCAGACGTTCAAGTCCAATAAAATGCGGACCTTTCTGACGACACTGGGAATTGTCATCGGCGTCATGTCGGTGATCGGCATGATGTCCATTATTAATGCCCTGGAGCAGCACATGATCAACGCTCTGTCCGGAGTCGGCGGTGATATCTTCTGGGTTCAGAAATATCCGGCCGTCCAGATGGGCCATTTATCCAAAGAAATCCGGATGCGCAAAGACCTGAAATTCAGCCATGTTGAAGCGATCCGCGAGCGGGCTCAAAAGATTCAATCGGTTTCGGCGGAAACCTACATCTGGGGCAAACAAATCAAATACGAGAATGAAGCCACCAATCCCAACGTCCTGATTTATGGCGGCGACGAATACTGGGCCGATGTTAATGGGCGCTATATTTCAGAAGGCCGCTTTTTCACAAAAGAAGAAATCTTCCGAAAGGAATATGTTGTTCTGCTTGGCAATGACATCACTGAAAAACTCTTTCCCTTTAGATACCCTGTTGGCGAATATATCAAAATTGACGGTATCCGCTTCAAGGTCATTGGACTGATTGAAGCCCAGGGCAAACTCCTTGGAAACAGCCGCGATAATATGGCCGTAATTCCTTTTGAAACATTTACGAAAAGCTACGGTGAAATGCGTTCGATCAATATTGCCGTAAAAACCTTGCCGAATCTGATGTCCCAGGGCATGGACCAGGTCACCGGCATATTGCGAATAGCCCGCAAAGTCCCCCCCGGTTCGCCCAACGATTTTGAATTGATCACCCAGGATTCGATCATGGACACCCTGAAAAATCTGACCGGATTCGTCTTCATTGCCGCCGTTGTCATCTGCGGAATATCGCTGCTGGTCGGTGGAATCGGCATCATGAATATCATGCTCGTTGCGGTCACGGAACGGACCCGAGAAATCGGAATTCGCAAGGCTGTTGGGGCGAAAAAACGGCACATCCTGAACCAGTTCCTTACCGAATCCATTGGAATCTGTCTGTTTGGCGGTCTGATCGGTGTCATACTGGGGATAATAATAGGCGTCCTGATTGCGGCGGCGTTGAAATTACCGCCAACCATTCCCATGTGGTCTGTTTTTCTGGGAGTTGGATTTTCACTGGTGATCGGACTGATATTTGGCGTCTACCCGGCCATGAAAGCCGCAAGGCTCGATCCCATCGAAGCCCTGCGCTGGGAGTGATGACCAAACATTTTATTTCACAACATTTCCCTGAAAATTAAAATATTCCGCCTTGTAGCGTTTCAGATACAAGATTATAGCTGAAAACCGACATAAAAATCATAAAATACATGACAGCTATTTTTTCACTAATAAATGAAATCTTAAGGTTTTTCTAAGATCAACATTTCAGATATTTGGATTATCTGATCCAATTTTATCAACGAAATCAGAAATTATTTCCTGTATCATTAATCATTTTCGCTTTTTGTTGGATCAGGACTCGGAATTGGTAATCCAGTTTCAGGATCAAATTCAGATGGTTTTTTAGATTTTTTCGGCTCCACCGGCAATCCGGTTACGGGATCAAATTGCTGAAAATTTTTACCCTGGTTTATCTCATCAGCTGGCAGGCCTGTTTCAGGATCAAAATGAATTTTACCCTGGTTTTCTATCTCTTGTATTCCGTATGGAACTTCAATCCGGGATTGGATTTTTTTGGGCTTGTTAAAACTGTTTAATCCCAGACTAAATGATAACATTAATTTTGTATCGGTTATATTCCGGTCCAGCAGATAAGACCTAACCAGTGAAATATCATATTGATATTGTAATGATGTTTTTTTATTGGGTCGTTCTTTACCTGCAGTAAATCCAAGGCCGACACTTGATAATTTATAGTTTCCATTTTCATCAGAATAATAGGAAATATTTTCGTCAATGTTTCCATACGATAGCAGGGCATGGATTCCATAGTAACCCCATTTAGCATCTGAAACCATGCTGGTTAAAAAAGGTCGCAACTGGATTCCAACTCCATTTACCACGCCGGATGAAATATCAATTTCGCCCTGTATTCCTAATTTACAGGGTATCTTATTGTTGAGATGAATGTATCTGCTTTTATCATATCCGGCGATGTAGCAGGTTCCATCGGAGCCGGCCAAACCGGCCCCAAGGTAAGGCCCCTGATCACCTGTCCCGGTTCCTTTTAAAAAAGACGCTTCAACGCGGAGACCGGAAATTCCGGAGTAATTCTCTTGACCGGGTGCCGGGCCGCCGATTGCCGAAACGACACTGAATGAGTTTGCCCGTTCGCCGTCTTCCAGGGGCTTAGTCGTTCGAAGATGTGCGTTATTATAACAACTAACCGAGAGTAAACCACAAATTAAACACACTATTCCTGTTATCGTTCGCTTCATCTGGATTCCATTGGACATTAGAATTCAAAGAATTCCCAATAAAAATCCAGAAAAGGTTGCTGAAAGTGTAAACCAATCCGAAAATTTTCCGACAGTGCATATAAAAACCCAAAGTCAAAATCAACCAGACTGTAATTCCCCGCCGGTGAATCCAGAACAAATGGTGTGTCATCACCTATATAGTCTTTAATTACTTTATCTATATTCCGGGTTCGGTTTGAGTTATCCGCCCAGACTTTCGCAACAAATTTCAGATTTTTTCGAAGATCATATTCAAACGCTGACCAGACCCGAAAAGGTATCTTGAACTGTGAATCCTTGCTCCAGCTATAACCATTCTGCAGTTCCGGTTTAATCTGATTAAATGTGTTGGTTTTTACACCAAGCGACCAGCCCGCTTTACCACGACCGCTTTTGAGACTTGTCCGTTTGGAGATAACAAAATATATTTCCGAATAAACAGACGTCTCCTTTTTATCAACCAAGATATCTTCAATTAAATTAACGCCACCTGCTTCATTGATGGCCTTACCGCTCGAATCGTGAATAATTGTATGTGAATA
>JAUSPJ010000224.1 GCA_030655795.1 Fidelibacterota bacterium
GCCGATAATCGTAAACCCACACAGCAGTGCTGATGTATCTTCATTCGACTGGAACGTCACGACGCTTGAATAATCGCTTCCCTGAATGACGGTTTGCGAGATGTAAGTCGTATCATTTGTGAGGAAATAATTGGAAGCGACGATGATATTTTTACCGTTGAAGTCGATGTTTTCAATATAAGTCCCCGGCTCAACCAATACCGTATCGCCATCTTCAGCGGCGTCAATTGCAGATTGAATTGACAGGTAATCTGCCGGGACATTAATAATTCTTGGATGATATCCGGGTGGCAATGGTTTACCGGCGTTTTCCCAGGCGGTCACCCAAATGCTGGCCAGATCCATGATTGCCTGATGGATGACATCAATCGACAGAATCTCCAGTTTCGACCACATGGTGTTATAATAAACCGATCCGTAAGATGAATCCAGATTGCTTGCAGAATCGTCGGCGATCAGGATTGAATCGACATAGGGATAAATATCCTCAATATATTGAAATACGGAATCCAGTGCGTTGCTCCAATATTTTCCAGTTCCTTCGGGGGCCGGGAGAGAATTCAAATAGTACGAAAAAAGTTTGCTTTCATATCTCGAGTGAATGCCATAATTACCAGTGTTTTGTCCGTTATAATTCACAGTCAGGTGCAAGGGTTGATGAGAATCCGCTACATAATGTCCTAACTCCGCGGCGACCTGCCAGGCGTTTGCCCAATCACTGTTTGCCATCAGACTGCTGAACATCTCAGTCCATTCATCGATAACCCAGGGAATAGTGCCATTATTTTTTACAATCGATTCGCTATATAATGCCGTGATCGAATCCCAATCATGCGGTAAATTCCCCTGGAAAAATTCCGGGTAGTAATCGATATCAATGTAATGGTAATATCCGGGGTTATTGTCCCGATCGGGATCCGAAGCGTGACTACTCAGGAAGCTGCGCTGGTCCTTGAAAAAATACATTCCCGATGGAAGATGGTCAACAGCGGCAGAAGCGATATAGCGATGGACATCGCCGCCCCATTTGGCGTCCTGGGAATATAACAGGTTGAGAAGAATAATAAACGTGAAGATATATTTTTTAATCAATTTTATCATAGGATATGTTAAGGAAGCTGCTTGTTATATTCAACAGATTTGTTTTAACAGAATCCGACTAAAACGGGATATATAATGAACCAATTAAATATGCAATTCGACCACATCGCCGTCATTCAGAATATGATCTCTGCCGACCATTTGACCATCGTAAACATTTTTTCCCCATACCCGGGCTGTTTTCAAATTATTTAAAAAATCCCGATGAACTTTTCCTGCGAAATCTTCAATGGTTGAGCCGATTTTTAATACGTAAGGCTGACTCATGTCCGGCTCTTTTCCCGGTGGTTTGGAGAAGATACGCATCAGTTTCATCATTTCCAGGCAGCGTCTGCCCATCGTGTCCAGATTATATTGATTTTGAATGGAAACCGGAATTACCGGCCAATCCGCTTGCTCAAGTTCACAAAACGCGTTGAAATCCGCCTGAAGCCGCTGGTTATCGACTTTATTTATAACGATCATCGTCGGTATAATTGTCATCGATTCCGAATTTTCGATTTTGTTCTTTAAAAATTCGGCGACAATCCGATGGTTCGCCAGCATTTCAAGCGAGTCATCAAATTGCTGAATCGGAAAAGCCCGGATATCCAACATCAGAAGCAAAAGATCGGAAGTCCGTATGAGATCAAACAGCTCCGGTTTTGTGTAATCTTTGCTGAGCGGAGGAGTGTCGATCAACTGTAAATGAACATCCTTGACATTCATCATGCCGGGCGTTGGTCCCCAGGTTGTAAACGGCGATTCGGAAACCTTCGGTGTGGCGTGAGTCAAGCGGGCAACAAGGGATGATTTGCCGGCATTTGTGGGTCCGATAACCGCAATCCGTCCCGATCCCTCTTTTTCAATGTGATATTCCGATTCGTGCCGGCTGACGCTTTTCCTTTTGTGCTGTTCCGATTTTAATCTCGATAATTTCCGGCGCAGTTCCGCCCGCAGGTGATCGGTCCCCTTGTGTTTCGGGACGGTGCTGATCAGCTCTTCCAGGCAGGCAATCTTCGCTGATATCGATTCCGCTGTCCGGAACTTTTCTTCGGCGGCAAAATAATCGGGTGGTAAATTGGCCGGCATAATATACTATAAGCCTTGATCGATGAATTATCAAGTAATTATTTATCCGGAAATGCTTTCAGTACATCCGACACCAGTTCATCCATATCCCAGGCGTCTCTGTCGCGGGACAATCCCAGCCGGACAAATACAAGATTACGGGAAGTAATTATTATAACCCGCTGGCCATCATGACCGTTGGCATAGAACAGATCATCCGGCAAATCCGGGTATTCCCGGTTTTCGGAATGACGCGGATTGCCGGCATTCAGCCAGAAATGGGCGCCGTATTCACCCAGGGGCGCTTTCGGAGTCGGTGTCACCGAATAATCCACCCAGCCTTCCGGTAAAATCCGGCTACCGTTCCAGATGCCATCCTGAAGATAGAGCAGACTAAAACGGGCCCAGTCCCAGGCGCCGGCAAACATGAACGATGAACCAACCAGGACTCCGGTAGCATCCGGTTCGAAGAGAACGCTGGTCATATTCAGCGGTTTAAATAGTTCCTCCCGGTAGAAACGGTGATAATCCTCCAACGATCCACCGACATAATGCCGAATAGCGCGGGATAATGGTTCTGCCACAGCGCAGAGCGCCGTGGCGAGAGAGAGTCTCAAACCTTGCAAAGTTTCGGTAAGATAAGCGTCGGTGTTATAATGAAAATTCCCCTGATGAACGTAAATCGATCGTTTGTGATACTACACCTGTCAGGTTTATTAGATTCTTTTTTCTCAGATAAGATCATTTGAGTAAACCTGACAGGTGTAATCTATTAATCCTATTTGTATAGAAAGTCTGATAGCAATAAAAGCTTTTTGCCAAATAGAAACGGTTACTTTGCATTATTCTCGTTCTGGGGCTTCCCGCCCGGCGGCTGCCGGGCGCTCCAGGACGGACTATCCACATCGGTTGCAGAGCAAGAGCCCTGCAACCAGAAAAAAAGCTGAAACCAATTTTAAGCGAAGCCAAATTGGTTTCTATTCTCATAAGAATTCGGGGTCGTTTTGGATGCCTAACTGACTAGCCAATTTCAGGGTAATTCCAAAAATATCCTGCACATCTAATGGCTTGTATAGATAATCATAAGCCCCGGCTTTTAACGCACGCTCCAGCATGTTTTCATTTCGAAAGCCGGAAATCATAACCGCAATCAATTCGGGATTTATTTCCTTTAACCGGATCATCGTATCCAATCCATCCATGCCGGGCATATACAGATCGATAAATGCGATATGGAAATGTTGTTCGCCGAATTTTTCGATGGCGGCTATACCGCTATTTGCCAGGAAGAGATTGAAACCGGTATTTTCAAAAATTGATTTAAATAAATCCAAAATTTCGCTGTCATCATCGATAACGATTATATTTAAGGTGGCCGGATTATGCATGATAAACACTCCTGTATTTCAGATGGTTAATTCATTTTGAGTGGTACAATTGTGCTCATTAAGATTTCTTTGACATTCAGCGGCTTGAACAGGTAGTTTTGAGCGCCACTTTTTATGGCAGCTTCCAGCATGTGAGGATTGCGAAAGCCGGAAATCATGGTTGCAACCAGACTTGGACACAACTCCTTCAACCGCAACATAGTCTCCATTCCGTTCATGACCGGCATATAGAGATCAATGAAGGCAATATGGTAGGGCTGTTGTTTTAATTCCTCAATCGCGGAAATGGAACTTTTGGTGAGAAACAGGTGAGCGCCGGATTCTTTAAAAATCGTTTTAAAACATTCAAGAATCTCAGGGTCATCGTCGATAACCATAATTTTTAAATTGTTTTTTGAGTTCATGAGCGACTCCCATTTTTTATTGTTGATTTTTAGTTTCTTGTAATTTATTCAATTTTTTAACGGCATCGTCGGACAGGTGTTTTTCCGGAGCTAATTCAGATTCCGCCAGATCGTC
>JAUSPJ010000104.1 GCA_030655795.1 Fidelibacterota bacterium
CTTTAAACAACGAGGTGCTCTATGCCTAATGCCAAATTTTCATTGCCCGAGCCCGCTAACGAACCAATCAAGGACTATCGGTTGGGAAGCCCCGAACGAATCGAGTTAAAAGCAATGTTAGCTAAAATGTCCAACGAGCAGATTGAAATTCCTCTGATAATCGGCGGAAAAGAAATCAGGACCGGAAGCGCCGGTAAATGCGTCATGCCCCATGATCACAAACATGTACTGGCTACCTTTTATAACGCCGGTCCGAAAGAGGTCGAAATGGCGGTTGAAGCGTCTCAGAAAGCCTGGAAAACCTGGTCGAATCTTCACTGCTGGGAACGGGCAAGCATCTTTAAGAAAGCCGCTTCCCTGCTAACCGGTCCCTGGCGGGCAGTTCTGAATGCGGCAACGATGCTGAATCAGAGTAAAAACGTGTTCCAGGCCGAAATCGATTCCGCCTGCGAACTGATTGACTTCTGGAATTTTAATGTCAAGTACATGGAACAGATTTACGAACAGCAGCCCTTCTCTCCTGATGGTCAGTGGAACCGGCTCGAACAGCGGGCTCTGGAAGGATTTATTTTTGCTGTTACTCCCTTCAATTTCACCTCCATCGCCGGCAATCTGCCGACCGCTCCGGCAATAATGGGCAATACGGTTCTCTGGAAACCCGCTTCGTCAGCAGTTTTCTCCGCCTACTATTTAATGAAGCTCTTTGAAGATGCCGGTTTACCGGCCGGTGTTATTAACTTCATCCCCGGTAGCGGCAGAGCTGTCGGTCCCAATGTACTGTCACATCCGAAGCTGGCCGGCATCCATTTTACCGGCAGTACAGCGGTATTTCAGAGCATGTGGAAAACCATCGGTGAAAATATCGCCGCTTATAAAACCTATCCCAGAATTGTCGGTGAAACCGGCGGCAAGGATTTTATTTTCGCTCACAACAGCGCCGATGTTGATGAATTAAATACAGCGCTGGTGCGGGGGGCGTTTGAATTTCAGGGACAGAAATGTTCGGCGGCATCACGGGCATATATCCCGAAATCCATCTGGCCGGAACTGAAAACCAAACTGATTGATACCATTAAAACAATCGCGATTGGCGACGTCAAAGATTTTCGTAATTTCTTTAATGCTGTTATCGACAGAGCCGCTTTCGAAAGCATCAGCAGCTATATCGATTATGTCAGGGAGTCGGATGATGCCGAGATCATCATCGGTGGCACTTCCGATGACTCAGTCGGTTACTTCATTGATCCCACGGTTGTTGTCACAAGCAATCCGCATTTTAAAACCATCGAAGAGGAAATTTTCGGACCGGTATTGACAATTTTCGTCTACGATGATGACAAATTTGAAGAAACTTTACACCTCTGTGATGAAACATCACCTTACGCACTGACCGGCGCCATTTTCGCCAAAGACCGTCAAGCGGTTTCACAAGCGTCGAGAACTTTATTGCATTCGGCCGGCAATTTTTATATCAATGATAAACCAACCGGCGCGGTCGTCGGGCAGCAGCCCTTCGGCGGCAGCCGGGCTTCCGGAACCAACGATAAGGCCGGCAGCATGATCAACCTGCTGCGCTGGGTTTCACCACGCACGACGAAAGAGACTTTCGTTCCGCCGAAGGATTATCGTTATCCTTTTATGGAAGAGTAATAAACGCGTTTCTTTGTGTGAAAAAGCCCCGCAATTTTTCGGGGCTTTTTCATTTACAAAAAGAAGCCTACCCATCGGATAAGCTTCTTGTGAATTTCAGTTATTCGAGAACACTTCTTATCAGCGTTTCTCTTTGATCTTGGCGGCTTTACCCTTCAGGCTCCGCAGATAATAGAGTTTTGCCCGGCGGACTTTTCCGACAGAGATTCGTTCGATGCTGCTGATTTTCGGGGAATGCAATGGAAATATTCGCTCGACGCCGATACTATTCGAAATTTTTCGAACCGTAAATGTCTCATTTATTCCGCCACCGCTCCGGGCAATCACAACACCCTGAAAACGTTGTGTCCGTTCCCGGCTTCCTTCAATAATTTTATATTCGATTGCAACAGTGTCACCTGCTTTAAATTCAGGAATATCTGTTTTGATTTGATCTGCGGCAGCCGCAGCAAGTTTATCCATTTTTTCCTCCAACATCATTTTTTCCAGTTTTTGCTTTCAGCAAATCCTTACGTCTTTCTTTTGTTCGTACAAGGCGTTGCTGATAACGCCATTCATCTATTTTTGCGTGGTTACCGGATAAAAGTACTTCCGGAACCTGTAAATCACGATACTCTCGGGGCTGTGTATATATTGGCCCTTCCAGCAGATCATCGGCAAAAGAGTCAGATTCCGCCGATTCATAGGAATTCAATACCCCGGGTATATGACGAATAATGGTATCGGCAATGACAAGCGCCGGCAATTCACCACCGGTCAAAACATAGTCACCGATACTGATTTCTTCATCCACCAGGTTCTCCATCACCCGTTCATCAATGCCCTTATAATGCCCACAGAAAAAAACAATATCATCACCGTCGGCCAGATCGACGGCAGTCTGATGAGTCAGAAGTTTCCCCTGCGGAGATGGACAGATAACTTTGAAAGGTTTGGCACTGTATAATTCCCTTAGTTGGTCATGGGCCCGAAAAAAAGGTTCCGGTTTCAGGACCATTCCGGCGGCGCCGCCAAAGG